>JANMMR010000424.1:0-22553 GCA_031373455.1 Rhodoferax sp. | reverse complement strand
CTGGTTGAACATCAGCTCATAAAACGCCAGCGCGTTTTGGCGATTGCGCTCGGGCGTGCTTGCCACCTTGGTCATCAGCCGCCGCTGTAGAAAAATTCTTCACTCACGATCTTGCCGTTTTTCACGGTGTACAGCGCCATTTCTTCCATCGTGATGCGTTGACCCGAGGGCTTGTTGGTCACGTCCATCTTGAAGCCGACGATGAACCGGTCGTCATGCGGCCAAGGGCCTGCCACCACGACCGAATGAATCACATGGTTGTCATACCACCACTGGCTTTTGCCCTTGATGGCGGCAACGCCGCGCGAGACGCGGTCCATGCCGGGCGGCATGCTGGCCTCGACGCTGATGGCGTCAGCCGCATAAAGGGCCAGCGCTTCATGGTCCTTGCCTTGCCTGCACAGAGCGGCCAGCTTGTTCGCAATCTCGGTAGTCGTCATGATGGGGTTCCTTCACGGGGATTTTTAAAAAGCCGCAACCATTGTGATGCAGGTGTGGCAGTAAATCAAATCATCCCTGTGACGACAAGTGAATGACACGGTCTGCCCGCGCAGCCGCCGCTTCGGAGTGGGTTACCAGCACCAGCGCGGCACCGTGTGCGCGCGTCTGTGCAATGAGGGCGTCCATCACGATGGAAGCGGTTTTTGAATCGAGGTTGCCGGTGGGTTCGTCGGCCAGCAGCAGTTTGGGTTGGTGCACCAGCGCGCGGGCGATGGCTACGCGTTGCAGCTGGCCGCCGCTCAAGGTTTGCGGCAGGCGCGGGCCCAGGCCGGCGAGGCCCACCGCGTCGAGCATGGCCTGTACGCGGGCGTCCATGCGTTGCGGGTCGAGCGTTTCCGGCCGGTCTTTGGCGCGCAGCAGCATCAGCGGCAACGCCACGTTTTGCGCCACATCGAGGTGCGGCAACACATGGAAGGCCTGGAACACAAAGCCCACCTTTTCGCGGCGCACGAGGGCGCGCTGGTCGTCAGTCAGGGCGCCCAGGTCAACGCCGTCCAGCTGCACGGAGCCGCTGTCCCAGGTGTCCAGGCCGGCCATGCAGTTCAGGAGCGTGGATTTGCCGGCGCCGGATTCACCCACGATCGCCAGGAACTCGCCCGGCACCAAGGTGAGGCTGATGTCGTTGAAAACCAGCAGGTCGCCGTAGCGTTTGCTCAGCTGGTCCACGGCCAAGGTTGGGGCCAGGGTAGTGCCCAGTGTCATGGCCGCCCCCGCACGATTTTCATCACCTGCTGCGCGGCGTCTGGCGCTTCAGCCGCCACCACGTGCCGCTGCGGCATGCTGCGCAGCCAGGTGATCTGCCGTTTGGCGAGCTGGCGGGTGGCGAAAATGCCGCGGTCGCGCAGCTCATGGGCGGGCAGGGTGCCGTCGAGCATTTCCCAGGCCTGCCGGTAACCCACGCAGCGCATGGACGGCAAATCGGCGTACAGGTCGCCACGCGCGCGCAGGGTTTTGACTTCGTCGATGAAGCCGCTGGCGAGCATGGTGTCAAAACGCAGGGCGATGCGTTCGTGCAGCCAGGCGCGGCTTTCGGGTTCAATCGATATGAGCGTGCAGGCGTGAGCAGCCTCACATTGGTTTTCGGCGCTTTTGAGCGTGTGAAAACTCGACATGGGTTGGCCCGAGATGCGAAACACCTCCAGCGCGCGTGAGACGCGTTGGGAATCGGCCGGTTGCAGCCGCGCGGCCGTAGCCCGGTCAACCTTGGCGAGCAGGGCGTGCATCGCGGGCCAGCCGCGCTCATTCGCCTCTTGCAGGATGGCGGCGCGCACGGCGGCATTGGCGCGCGGCATGTCGTCCAGCCCGTCGAACAGGGCCTTGAAATACAGCATGGTGCCGCCCACGAGCAGCGGCAATTTGCCGCGGGCGCTGATGTCGGTGATCAGGCTTTGCGCGTCTGCCACAAACGCGGCGGCGCTGTAGGCAGCGAGCGGGTCGCGGATGTTGATCAAGTGGTGCGGCACTTGTGCAAGCTCTGCGGCTGAAGGCTTCGCGGTGCCAATGTCCATGCCGCGGTAAACCAGGGCCGAGTCGACGCTGATGATTTCAACCGCGCATTGCGCCGCAACGGCCAGCGCGGCAGCGGTTTTGCCGCAGGCAGTAGGGCCGGCGATGGCCACGTAGGGGGGCAGCTTGTTCACGGCGTCACACAGCGGTGGATGCGCCATGGCGTTGCACCAGGGTCCAGGCCAAGAGCGCGATCAGCACTGTCCAGAACCACACACCCAGCGCCATCGGGTAGACCGTGCCGTTGAGGTTCTGGCCGAGCCAGCCGCCGATCAAAAACGCCACCACCATCATCATGAACCCGTTCAGCGCTGCTGCCGCGCCGGCCGCCTGCGGGAAGGGCCCGACCGCGCCGCTTTGCCCGCAGGCCTGGTGGATGCCGTGGCCCAGCATGTAGCCGCAAAACGGCAACATCAAGGCCCACACGGTGTGAATGCCGGCAATGGCGAGCAAGCCCATCACAGTGCCGGAAGCCAGTGTGATGACGCCGCCGATGGCCACCGTTTTGCGCACGCCAAAGCGCAACAGCAGGCGCCGGCACATGAAGGTGCCGGGAATGTAGGTCAGCGCCGACGCCACCAGCACCAGGCTGTAGGCGTTGGGGCTCAAGCCCAGCACCTGGATATAGACAAACGAGGACGCCGCCAGGTAAGTGAACAAGCCACCGTAGGAGCAGATCGACAGGAATGAAAACGCGCGAAAGGTCGGGTTTTGGAGTATTTCGCGCCAGGTGTTGGTCAACACCCCGATCTGCAGCGCGCGCGGGTTGGGTTCGCGCAGGGTTTCGTGAAACCGCAGGGCGACCAGCGCCAGCGTGGCGCCGCCAAACAACGCCACGGCCGCCAGGCTGGCCCGCCAGCCCCACCACGTGCTCAAGGCCGCACCGAGCGGCACACCCAGGCAGGCAATGAGCCCCAGGCCAGAGAGCCCGCGCGACATCGCTTTTGCACCTTCCACTGGCGTGTACAGGTCGCGTACCACGGCGCGGGCACACATGACAGCAGCGCCCATGGCGGCGCCTTGCAGCGTGCGAAACACGATCAACACTGTCATGCTGCTGGCGACCACGCTGGCCGCCGAGGCAACAACGTAAACCGCCATGCCGATGAGCAAAATCGGCCGCCGGCCAAAGCGGTCTGAGAGCGGCCCCCAGAAAAGCTGAGAGACGCCAAACGCCAGCAGCAGGGCAGTGAGCGTCATTTGCGCCTGGCCCATGGTGGCGTTGAAACTGGCCCTGAGCATCGGCAGCGCTGGCAGGTAGAGGTCGGTGGTGATGGCCTGCAGCCCCAGCAACAGGGCGAGCATGAGCACCACCAGGCCCTGGCTCATGACGGGGGCGGCGGCCAAATCAGCGCAGCTTGAAGAGTTGCGCCAGTGCCTTGCGGTACTCGGGCTGCCCCAGCGAGTTGGTATTGAAATGCGAGCCGCCGTCCACCATCACGAAAGCCTTGGGCTCCCGTGCGGCTTCAAACAGGCGCCGGCCCAGCTCGGGTTTGATCGTGGCGTCCTCGGAGCCGTGCACCACCAGGAGTGGGGAGCCGATTTTGCCGACCTTGTCGGCGGCTTCGAAACGCTGGGTGATGAGCGGCCCAATCGGCAGCCAGCCCCATTTGAGGCTGCCAAAGACGTCGGGAATCGAGGTGAAAGTGCCTTCAACAATGGTGCCGGCTTCGTCGCTGACCTGGGTGGCCAACTCCACGGCGATGGCGCCGCCCAGGGAATGGCCAAAGATATAGCGCGGGCGGCTGGGGTACTTGGCCGCCAGCCAGTCCCACGCCGCACGCGCGTCTTCATACGCCATTTCTTCGGAGGGCAACTCGGCGCTGGTTTTGCCGAAACCCCGGTAGTCAATGGCCAACACCGAAAAGCCGAGCTCCTGCATCCGCCGCATGCGGGCAGAAGAGCCGTGCACGTTCCAGCGTGCACCGTGCAGGTACAGCAAAACCGGGGCACGATCCCGCGCAGAGGGCTCGGCCGCCTGGAACAAGCCGTGCAACGTGACCGGCTCACCAGTGATTTTCGACTGGAACGGAATCCAGACGTCGTCCATGCCTTCGGCATACACACCGCTGTTGCCCCAACTGCGGTCGCTCGGCTGGAAGATCCAGGCCCGTTGCCGCTCGTCCAGGGCGGCGCAACCGGCCAGTAAACTGAGGCAAAGCGTGGCCAGGGCAAGGAGGCGAAGGGGTTTCATGGACCCCAAAGATACCAAATCCGAAGCAAGAGCGCTTTACCCGACCACCACTTCACTGATTTGCATGACTGGCGCGATGTCTGTGTAATTGGGAATATCGGCCATGATGTCCTTGGCGTGGGGGCCAAAACCCGCCTGGAACGCCTCAACGGAATCAGCAAAAATATGGCACATGCCCACGTAAGTGGCGGGTGCACCGGGCGCGCCACCGGCCAGGCCTTTGTCGACCGTGTAGGACCTGCATTTATCGCCCATTTTGGCTTTGACCATGGGCATGTGTTTGTCGCGGTAATACTCGTGGTTGAACCGGGCACCGGGGGTGTTGGGGTACATCACGCTGACTTTGATCATGTTGGTTCCATCTTTCTGTCGGGTTGAAGGTGAAGGCCATATTGCGCCACGTGTTGCAACTTTGCAAGGGTTGCAAGCCAATTTATGGCGAATTGGTCAGGCTGGGCTATAATCCAAGGCTTCGCCCGATTCAGGTCGGGTGTGAACCAGAAGCGTATTTTGAATAGGCTTTTGGGAATTTAACCAACATCTTGCGCTGCCGCTAGCCACCTTCAGGTCTCCCTGGGGTTTGGGCAGCCAGGCGCTCTAACCAGGAAGCGGATCATGGCCGTCCAGCAAAACAAAAAGTCACCGTCCAAGCGCGGTATGCATCGTTCACACAACGCACTCAACGTGCCAGGCATCGCCGTGGAATCCACCACCGGTGAAACCCATCTGCGCCACCACATCAGCCCCACCGGCTTTTACCGTGGGCGCAAGGTTCTCAAGAGCAAAACTGAAGCCTGAAATACCGGCTGAATCCAGGTTTATCCCTGCGGTTTCGATAGTTTTCCCCCAAGCGGCAGGGCCCTCGCCAATTGACAACCATTGCTGTCGATTGCATGGGCGGGGACTTCGGCCCCAGCGTCACGCTGGCGGCTTGCCGAAATTTTCTTGACAACCACGCCCAGGCCCAGCTGATTCTCGTCGGCATGGCCGAAAGCCTGTCAAAGTTTTCCCACCCCCGCGCAACGATCGTCACGGCCACCGAGGTGGTTGGCATGGACGATTCCGTTGAAGTGGCGATGCGCCGCAAAAAAGACTCATCCATGCGCGTTGCGATTCTGCAGCTCAAGGACGGCCACGCACAAGCCACCGTGTCGGCTGGCAACACCGGCGCGTTGATGGCGATTTCCTACCTCTTGCTGCGCACGGTCGACGGCATCGACCGCCCTGCCATTGCCGGTCAAATTCCAAACGTCAAAGGCGTTGCCACGACGGTGCTCGACATGGGCGCCAACGTAGACAGCACGGCCGAGCACCTGATGCAGTTCGCAGTGATGGGTTCGGCGCTGGTGTCGGCGCTGGGCGGCAATGAAAAAGCCTCAGTTGGCTTGCTCAACATTGGCGAAGAAGCGATCAAGGGCAATGAAGTCAGCAAAAAGGCGGGCAAGCTGCTCAAGGCGGCGAGCGACTCGGGCGACTTGAATTTTTATGGCAATGTCGAAGGCAATGACATTTTTAAAGGTACCGTGGACATCGTTGTCTGCGACGGTTTTGTCGGCAATGTTGCGCTGAAAACCAGCGAAGGTCTGGCCTCGATGATTGGCGAGTTCCTGAAAATCGAGTACTCCCGCAACATCTTTACCAAACTAGCCGGTCTGGTGTCTTATTCGGTGTTGACAGCCCTCAAAAAACGCGTGGACCACCGGCGTTACAACGGCGGCGCGCTGCTCGGCCTGCGCGGACTGGTGTTCAAGAGCCATGGGTCGGCCGATGTTGTCGCCTTCGAATATGCGCTCAAACGGGCGTTCGACGCGGTCAACAACAATTTGCTCGAGCGGGTGCAGACCCGGATTTCCCATGCGTCTGCATTGTTGGCCAATGGTGACGACTTTGCCAATTCGGAGCCAGGCGCGGCTGCCATAGCTGCGGCGCCCGTCATGCCACTGACAGCTAAACTCGCCGGATGAGACGTTTTTCCCGAATCACGGGCACGGGCAGTTTTTTGCCGCCCCGTCGCCTGACCAACGTCGATCTGGCCGCCGAATTGGCTGCCAAGGGCGTTGAAACTTCCGACGAATGGATCGTTGAGCGCACGGGTATCCGCGCCCGCCATTTCGCCGCGCCTGACGTTTGCAGCAGCGACCTCGGACTGGAAGCGGCCAAAAATGCCTTGGCCTCCGCGAACCTGGCTGCCAGTGACATTGACCTCATCATCGTGGCCACCTCGACACCTGACATGGTGTTTCCCTCCACCGCGTGCATCCTGCAAAACAAGTTGGGGGCCAATGGATGCGCGGCATTTGATGTGCAGGCAGTGTGCAGCGGTTTTGTCTATGCGCTGGCCATCGCGGACGCCATGATCCAGACCGGCGCAGCCTCCAAGGCGCTGGTGATAGGCGCGGAGGTGTTTTCGCGAATTCTTGATTTCAACGACCGTACGACCTGCGTCCTTTTTGGCGACGGCGCCGGTGCCGTGGTGCTTGAAGCCTCCGATACACCTGGCATCCTGGCCAGCGACCTGCATGCCGACGGTAAACACGTGGGCATTTTGTGTGTGCCGGGCAATGTATCGGGCGGTCAGATCCTCGGCGACCCGGTTCTGAAAATGGATGGCCAGGCAGTTTTCAAACTGGCCGTGGGCGTGCTGGAACAGGCGGCGCGCGCAACGCTTGCCAGAGCCGGCAAAGTGGAGGCCGACATCGACTGGCTGATTCCCCACCAGGCCAATATCCGGATCATTCAAAGCACCGCCAGAAAGCTCAAACTGTCGATGGACAAGGTCATGGTCACGGTTGACCAGCATGGCAACACGTCGGCGGCCTCGATTCCCCTGGCGCTCGACGCGGGCGTGCGCTGCGGCCAGATCAAACCTGGCCAATTGCTGATGCTCGAAGGCGTGGGCGGCGGCTTTACCTGGGGCGCGGTGTTGCTCAATCTATGAAACCATTTGCATTCGTTTTTCCGGGGCAGGGTTCCCAATCGGTCGGTATGCTGGATGCTTGGGGTGATCACCCCGTGGTCACCCTCACGATCAAGGAAGCGTCTGACGCGCTGAGCGAGGATTTGGGCAAACTGATCAAGGAAGGGCCCAAGGAGGCGCTGGCGTTGACCACCAACACGCAGCCTGTGATGCTGGTGGCGGCCATCGCCGCATTCCGTGTCTGGATGGCCGAAGTGGGCCAAGCGCCGCAAGCCGTTGCCGGGCATTCTTTGGGCGAATATTCGGCTCTGGTTGCCTCTGGCGCTTTGACGCTGACGCAGGCCGTTTCCCTGGTGCGTTTCCGTGCTCAGGCGATGCAGGAGGCTGTTCCTGTAGGTGCCGGTGCCATGGCCGCCGTATTGGGTATGGATGCAGCGAACGTCATTGCTGGTTGTGCCGAGGTGACCGCCGCTCTGCGCGCCTTGGGGGAGCAAAACCAGTACGAAGTGGTTGAAGCCGTGAATTTCAACGACCCTTCACAAACGGTGATCGCCGGAAGCAAAGCCGCTGTCGAAAAAGCGTGTGAGGAGCTGAAAGCCAATGGTGCCAAGCGTGCCTTGCCGTTGCCAGTGTCTGCACCGTTTCATTCAAGCCTGATGAAACCGGCCGCAGACCGCTTGCGCGAACGCCTCGAAGACACCGATTTTTCTGCGCCCACGATTGCCCTGGTCAACAACATTGACGTGGCGCTTGAATCGGATGCCGACAAAATCCGCGATGCCCTTTACCGTCAGGCCTTTGGCCCGGTTCGATGGGTTGAATGTGTGCGTGCGCTGAAATCGCGGGGCATCCACACCGTGGTCGAATGTGGGCCCGGCAAGGTACTGGCGGGATTGGTCAAGCGCATTGACGCCGACATGCTGGGTTTACCCCTGTTTGATCCTGCCAGCTTGGCAGAGGTCAAAATCAGTTTGAACAGTTAAATCCATGAGCGACATCAAGTTGGAAGGGCAAGTGGCCCTGGTGACCGGGGCGTCCCGCGGGATCGGTGCGGCCATCGCCAAGGAACTGGCCCAGTTGGGCGTCAAGGTAATTGGCACGGCTACCTCCGATGAAGGTGCGGCCAAAATAGGTGCCACTCTGGGCGGATTTCCCGGCTGCAGCGGCCAGAATTTGAATGTCAATGACCTCGCCGGTGTTGACGCGGCGATTGACGCCATCGTCAAGCAGCATGGCGGCCTGCAGATTGTGGTCAACAACGCCGGTATCACGCGCGACAACTTGAGCATGCGCATGAAAAATGCCGAATGGGATGCGGTGATCGACACCAACCTCAAAGCCGTATTCAACATGAGCCGTGCCGTGATGCGCACGATGATGAAGCAACGGTACGGCCGTATCATCAATATCACCTCGGTGGTGGGAGCCTCCGGCAACGCCGGCCAGGCCAACTATGCGGCGGCCAAAGCCGGAGTTGCCGGCATGACCCGCGCCATGGCCCGCGAATTGGGCTCGCGCCATATCACAGTGAACTGTGTGGCGCCCGGTTTTATTGAGACCGACATGACCGCAGCCTTGGGTGAAGAGCAGCATAAGGCGCTGTTGGGGCAAATACCTCTGGGGCATTTGGGCAAGCCGGCCGATGTGGCGCATGCCGTCGCGTTTTTGGCGTCGCCGCAGGCTGGTTACATTACCGGCCAGGAGCTTCACGTGAACGGTGGCATGTACATGTAAGACAACCGGTCGGTCCGCCCGGATCTGGCAAGCGGCGAGCCCAGGCTGGAAATGCCTTGGCAAGACCGCTGCACAGCTAGAATTGCGGATTCTTTTACAACCCTTTGAGGGATTTCATGAGCGATATAGAAACACGCGTTAAAAAGATCATTGCCGAACAACTCGGCGTTGAAGAGTCACAAGTGACCAATGAAAAGGCTTTTGTCGCTGACCTTGGCGCGGACTCGCTCGACACGGTCGAACTGGTAATGGCGCTGGAAGACGAGTTTGGCATTGAAATTCCGGATGAAGATGCGGAAAAAATAACCACGGTGCAAAACGCCGTCGACTACGCCAGCACCCACAAAAAAGCCTGATGTCCCGGCGTCGCGTCGTCGTCACTGGCCTGGGCTGCATCAGCCCCGTGGGCAACACGGTGGCCGATTCCTGGTCAAACCTTCTGGCTGGCCGGTCCGGGATTGACACCATCCGGAGTTTTGACCCCTCGGCCTACGCTTGCAAATTTGCAGGTGAAGTCAAAGGGTTCAACATCGGCGACTACATACCCGAGAAAGAAGGGCGGCACATGGACCGCTTCATCCACCTGGGCCTGGCAGCAGCATGCCAGGCCGTGGCTGACTCGGGACTGGCCACGGGCGATGCGCTGAGCGAAGCTGAAGCGGTGCGCATCGGCTGCAATATCGGCTCTGGTATTGGCGGCTTGCCACTGATAGAAACCACGCGTGACGAATTGGTGAGTCGCGGCCCGCGCAGGGTCTCGCCCTTTTTCGTACCGGCTTCCATCATCAACATGATTTCCGGCCATGTGTCGATGCGGTTTGGTTTCAAGGGCCCCAACATCGCGATCGTGACGGCTTGCACAACCGGTTTGCACAGCATTGGTACCGCTGGCCGGATGATCGAATACGGCGATGCCGACGTGATGATTGCGGGAGGCTCCGAAGCAACGGTGTCACAGCTGGGCATTGGCGGTTTTGCCGCGATGCGCGCCCTGTCGACCCGCAACGACGACCCGAAAACCGCAAGCCGTCCCTGGGACAAGGACCGCGATGGTTTTGTGCTGGGTGAAGGTGCAGGGGTGATGGTGCTCGAAGAGTACGAACATGCGAAAGCACGGGGTGCAAAAATTTATGCCGAACTTGCCGGGTTTGGCATGAGTGCCGACGCCGGCCACATGACCGCACCCAATATGGACGGCCCCAGGCGGGCGATGGTCAGTGCATTGAACAATGCAGGCGTCAATGCTGA
Organism: Rhodoferax sp.; assembly: GCA_031373455.1. GTDB lineage: Bacteria > Pseudomonadota > Gammaproteobacteria > Burkholderiales > Burkholderiaceae_C > JANYCG01. Next base: position 12,453 of record JANMMR010000424.1, on the reverse strand, counting down.
CCAGGTCGACTACTTGAATGCCCACGGTACCTCAACACCTTTGGGTGACATCAATGAGTCCAACGCCATCAAGGCGGCGCTGGGTGACCATGCGAAAAAGATGGTGGTCAGCTCCACCAAATCCATGACCGGCCACCTGCTTGGCGGAGCGGGCGGAATCGAGTCGGTCTTCACGGTTTTATCGGTGCAGCAGCAAAAAGTTCCGCCAACCATCAATATCTTCAACCAGGATCCGGAATGCGATCTGGACTACTGTGCCAATATCGGTCGTGACGTGAAGATCGACGTCGCCGTGAAAAACAACTTCGGTTTTGGTGGAACCAACGGCTCCCTCGTCTTCAAACGCATTTGACGCTGACGGCATCAGCGTTCGCGACTAGCCGATCCACCCATGCACCAAGCTCCAGCGGTCAGCTTTCCGGTGAAGCGGCCAATTCGTGCAGGATGGGCCATTGTGGCGGTTTGGATGACCGGCGTCATCACAGCAATTTGTTTCGGTTTGAATGAGGTCCAAGCTTTCTGGATGCTTCCGGCGGCTTTGTCTGTCAGCCTGGTAGCCGGGGTATCCGCCCTGATTCAGTGGTGGAAATCTCCAGTTGGCGAGTTGCGTTGGGATCGGAGTCAATGGGTTTTTGTGGCCACGAAAAACAGTTCTGGCGAGTCGTTGTCGGTTTTTGATGTCTCCGTTGCCCTTGATTTCCAGTCGACGTTGCTGGTGCGCTTTCGCACGCCATTGGGGCAGCAAAACTGGTTCTGGCTGGAGTGCAAATCTGATTTGGCGGCGTGGCGAATCCTCCGGCGGGCGATTTTTGCCCGACCCAGGAAGTCGGCTGTCGTGGAGCCTGTCGCCATTAGTCCAGCAAGATCCTCCCTGGAATGACTGAAGCCCGGAACCTGGCGCCAAATGCCGCCAACGACAGCGATTTGATGCTTGTCGAGAGGACCGTTGCGGGTGACCAGAAAGCTTTTGAGCTGCTGGTCATCAAATACCAGCGGCGAATCCAGCGCCTGATTGGCCGGATGGTCCGGGACGTGGACCTGGTTGAAGACATTGCACAGGAAACCTTTATACGCGCCTACCGCGCCTTGCACCAGTTTCGGGGCGACGCCCAGTTTTACACCTGGCTCTACCGGATTGCGGTGAATACGGCCAAAAAGTCACTTCTGGAACTCAAACGCGACCCGACCGTATCAGAGAGCTACCTGCGCAAAGACGACGACGATGAAACTAAATCACCTGGAAACGAACCAATCAGCGATGACACGCCAGAGTCGGTCTACGCGGCGAACGAAATCGCTGCGGTGGTCAATTCCGCGATGCAGGCGTTGCCAGAGGATTTGCGACAGGCCTTGACCCTGAGAGAAATCGAAGGTTTGAGTTATGAGGAAATATCAACGGCGATGAATTGCCCGATAGGGACGGTGCGGTCGCGGATTTTCCGCGCCCGGGAAGCGGTTTCGGCCAGGATCAAGCCCATGCTTGAAAACCAGGCAGGTAAACGGTGGTGACGTGCTTGCGGCCAGACCAGATCGCAGGAACCAGTTTTCGCTATGCAGAAAGTTACTTGCGCAGTAGGATGACAAGAGGTTGAAGATGACAAATGTTGAAGAATTGAAAAACAGGGCTCTGGTTTCCGACCTGATGGATGGGCGACTTGGCGGCACCGCATTTGCGCAGGCCGTCGATATGACGTGCGCCCATGGCGACGCGCGCGACACCTGGCATGCCAACCATGTCATTGGCGATATCCTGCGATTTGGAGACCCAGCCGGGTCGGTTGTTGATGCCCACTTTGCCGACAGGTTCAAGGCCCGGCTCGCCCGAATCCAACCGGAATCGGTAGCTGGCGGTGGCTTACCGCCGGACTTTGAATTTCTGGACGCAGAAGGTCACCCCCGATATGAATCCGTCAGCGCCAATAATTCGAGTTTTCGCTGGAAAGTGGTGGCAGGCGTGGCGTCAGTTGTTGCTGTTGCGGCCATCGGTTGGGGTGTTTTGACGAGTTTTGGCGGCCCGGACGCCTCGCCACAAATGGCCCAATCGGGAGGTGCCAGCAATTCCTCCGTGGAACCCCAGGTCATGATTCGCGACCCGCATCTGGATGCGCTGTTGGCAGCCCACAAACAGTTTGGCGGGACATCTGCGCTACAGATGCCGGCCGGGTTCCTTAGAAACGCTACATTCGAAGGCCCCTCGCGGTGACATTTCAAGGGTCAACCATTCTGGCTTGCCTGCTGGCCGTAGCCGGTGGCATTTGCGTGGCCCAGCCCCCAGCTTCGGGTGGCCCTGCCGTACCGGTGGGCACCGCGGGCGTTCTATCGCCGGATGGCAAAACCGGCGAGCGCAGTGTTGCCGATTGGTTGATGCGGATGCATGAGGCGTCCCGCAAACGGGCTTACGTCGGAACCTTCGTCGTATCTTCAGCCAACAACATGTCCAGTGCACGCATTTGGCATGTTTGCGACGGCGACCAGCAGATGGAGCGGATTGAAACCCTGACCGGAGCGCCGCGCTCGACGTTTCGCCGCAATGACGAAGTCATCACGTTCAACATCGACAACAAAACTGCAACGGCCGAGAAGCGGGAGGCATTGGGACTGTTCCCGAACATGCTCCGTGCGCCAGAGTCTTCGATTGCGCAGTTTTACCTGGCCAAACAACTTGGCGTCGAGAGGGTGGCCGGTGTTGACGCCGACGTCGTGCAACTGATCGCGCGGGACAACCTGCGATTCGGGTACCGGGTGTGGAGCGAGAAAAAATCCGGTCTGGTGGTGAAATTGCAGACCCTCGATACCGATGGCCGTGTGTTGGAGCAGGCGGCATTTTCCGAGTTGCAGCTCGACGCGCCGGTCAGCATGGGCAAACTGGGCCAGTTGATGGCCAACGTAGAAGGCTATAAGGTTGTCAGGCCCGAGATGTTGAAAACCACCGCTCTGGCTGAAGGCTGGGTGCTGAAGGCACCCGTGGCCGGGTTCAAGCCGATGAGTTGTTTCAAGCGCGTGGTCAGCCAAAGCGAAAGTGGGCAGTCGGAAAGCGCGATGCAATGGATTTTTTCCGACGGATTGGCATCGGTATCCTTGTTCGTAGAGGCGTTTGACCGGCAGCGCCATACCCAGGAAGGGCTGATGTCGATTGGATCGACCAAGTCGCTGACCCGAAAACTCAGTGACAAGACTTCGGACAAGCCTGGCGACTGGTGGCTGACTGTCGTGGGTGAGGTGCCATCGCAAACGCTGGTCGGTTTTGCCCAAGCCCTTGAACGCAAACGATAAGCCACCAATTTGTCGAGGGTGGCAAGCGACGCGGATTGCGCGGAATTTGCCAATTTGTCACCCCAAGCAGAACCAATTTCGTTTGATTGATTCTCAGTTTTCAGGACAAACCAAGGCGTGACATAGAAAGGTCGATGATGTTTGCATTCAATTCAAGAAAATTTCTTCCCCTATTGGGTGCCGCTGCCCTGGCTGCAACGGTTTGGCTGGTACCGATTGGCCCGACAGTCAAGCCCGCCCATGCGCAAATGCGCGGACTGCCGGATTTCACCGAATTGGTGGAGCAAGTCGGGCCGTCTGTCGTCAATATCCGGACTCTTGAGAGGGCGTCTTCGCGCACCGCGCAAGGTGGCGGCGGTGGCGGGCCCATCGATGAGGAAATGCTGGAGTTTTTCCGCCGGTTTGGCGTGCCTATTCCCAATATGCCAAATGGACCGAGACAGGCCCCGCGCCCCAACCGGCCCCAACAGCCGCAGGAAGATGAAACGCCGCGTGGCGTAGGCTCTGGATTCATCCTGACAGCAGACGGTTTCGTCATGACCAATGCACATGTCGTGGATGGTGCTGACGAAGTTCTGGTCACCTTGCCCGACAAGCGCGAGTTCAAGGCAAAAATCATTGGTGCGGACAAACGCACCGATGTGGCGGTCGTCAAGATTGAAGCCACGGGCTTGCCGGCCGTCAAGGTCGGAGACGTCAGTCGCCTCAAAGTCGGCGAGTGGGTGATGGCGATCGGCTCCCCTTTTGGGTTGGAGAACACCGTGACGGCCGGTATCGTGAGTGCCAAGCAGCGGGATACGGGCGATTACCTGCCGTTCATCCAGACCGACGTCGCGATCAACCCCGGTAACTCAGGCGGACCGCTGATCAACATGCGTGGTGAGGTCGTGGGAATCAACAGCCAGATTTATTCGCGTTCGGGTGGATTCATGGGAATTTCGTTCGCCATTCCCATGGACGAGGCGGTTCGGGTCAGCGAGCAACTGCGTACCAGCGGGCGGGTTTCGCGTGGGCGCATCGGCGTGCAGATTGACCAAGTCACCAAGGATGTAGCGGAGTCCATCGGCCTTGGCAAACCGCAAGGGGCACTGGTTCGGGGCGTGGAGGCCGGCTCTCCGGCTGAGAAGGCCGGTGTTGAAGCGGGTGACATCATCACCAAATTCGAAGGGAAAACCATCGAGAAGTCGGGTGACCTTCCACGGATTGTGGGCGCTGTAAAACCCGGAACCAAAAGCAGCCTGACGGTTTTCCGCCGCGGCGCGACCAAGGAGCTGAGTGTCGTGATTGCCGAAGTCGAGCCGGACCGTGTCGTAGCGCGCCGAACGCCAGAGCGTGACGAGAAGCCCAAGCCAACGGCGTCGGCACATGTTCTCGGACTCACAGTGACGGAGTTGACTGAAGCGCAGCGGACACAGGCCAAACTCAAAGGCGGCGTTAAAGTCGAAGCCGCCGTTGAGGGCGCCGCCAGGGCGGGTTTGAGAGAGGGTGATTTCATTGTTGCGATTGCCAACGTCGAGGTGTCCAACGTCAAAGAATTTGACCAGGCGATCGCAAAAATAGACAAATCAAAGGCGGTCAACGTGCTATTTCGGCGCGGAGAATGGGCTCAATACGCGCTGATTCGACCGGCGCGTTAAATCTGCTTTTCGGGCCATGCCCCCAAATCCGACTTCGGATTGGGGGCATTTGTCCAATTGGGCGGGAAACCACCCTCAATAAAATATATTTTTGGTGTCGTGGCATATGCAAAATGTTTGCGACTACTAACATATGTGCTCACCTTTCAGGGAATTGGTTAGAATAGGGCCCTCCGTCCGAACCAAATTGGCATATCAGCACCGTAAGAATTCACATTGTGGGATCGATCGGTCTAACTTTGACATGATCCACAGCTCGCCCACATGTTGTTCCCCGGTTTCTATTAGATTTTGTGAATAAGCTGTGCATATCTAACATGTTGCTGGGTCGCAACGACCCGTGTTCGGCAACTTTGGGGCTGTCCACGCGGGCCGTTTTGCCTACAATGAAGTTCCAACTTTCGCAGTTGCCAAAAGATTGTTGGTTCAGGGCGCGTCCTCACTCGACGCGCCCTTTTTTCTTGCCCGGCCGTTTTAATTCAATCACTTGAAGCTCTTCGTTGATGAATCACATCAGAAATTTTTCAATCATCGCGCACATTGATCATGGCAAATCGACATTGGCAGATCGGCTCATTCAACGTTGTGGTGGTCTGCAGGAGCGCGAGATGCAAGCCCAGGTTCTTGACTCCATGGATATCGAGAAAGAGCGTGGGATAACCATCAAGGCACAGACCGCCGCACTCAATTACAAGGCCAATGACGGCATTATTTACAACCTCAATTTGATCGACACGCCCGGACATGTTGATTTCTCGTACGAAGTCTCGCGCTCTTTGTCGGCCTGTGAAGGCGCACTGCTGGTGGTTGACGCGAGCCAGGGCGTCGAGGCGCAGACGGTCGCCAATTGCTACACGGCACTTGAGCTTGGCGTAGAGGTGGTCCCGGTGCTCAACAAGATGGACCTGCCCAACGCCGACCCGGACAACGCGCGCCTTGAGATTGAGGACGTGATTGGAATTGACGCGACGCTGGCCATTCCTTGCTCGGCCAAAACGGGCTTGGGCATTGAAGAAATTCTGGAAGCCATTGTCGAGAGAATTCCGCCACCCAAGGGTGACCCCAATGGCCCCTTGCGCGCCATGATTGTCGACAGCTGGTTCGATAACTATGTTGGCGTGGTCATGCTGGTGCGGGTGGTCGACGGCACTTTGGACAAAGGCGACCGCATCAAGATGATGGCCACGGGCACCACTTACAACGCCGACGGCCTGGGCGTTTTCACGCCGGCCAACCAGCCACGAGAAAGCCTGAAAGCCGGCGAGGTCGGGTACATCATTGCCGGCATTCGTGAGCTGCAGGCGGCCAAGGTGGGCGACACCGTCACCCTGATCAAGCCCGGAACCGGTGGCGCAGCGTTTACCGCCACTGAAGCGCTGCCAGGGTTCAAGGAAATCCAGCCCCAGGTGTTTGCCGGGCTCTACCCGACAGAAGCCAACATGTACGAAGGCTTGCGCGACAGCCTTGAAAAACTCAAGCTCAACGACTCGTCTTTGCGTTATGAGCCAGAAGTGAGTCAGGCGCTGGGCTTTGGCTTCCGCTGCGGGTTTCTGGGCCTGCTACATATGGAGATCGTGCAAGAGCGCCTGGAGCGTGAGTTCGACCAGGACCTCATCACCACGGCGCCCAGCGTTGTCTACCAGGTGGTGCAGGTCGACGGCACCGTCAGAATGGTTGAAAACCCGTCGAAGATGCCCGACCAAGGGCGCCTGGAGGAAATTCGCGAGCCCATCGTCACGGTGCATCTCTACATGCCGCAGGAGTATGTGGGCGCCGTGATGACGCTGGCCAACCAAAAGCGTGGGGTGCAAATGAACATGGCCTACCACGGCCGCCAGGTCATGCTCACCTATGAGATGCCCCTGGCCGAAATCGTGCTCGACTTCTTTGACAAGCTCAAATCCGTGTCGCGCGGCTATGCCTCGATGGATTACGAATTCAAGGAGTACCGCGCGGCCGACGTGGTGAAGGTCGACATTCTGCTCAACGCGGAGAAGGTTGACGCGCTGTCGATCATCGTGCACCGCACCCAGTCGCAGTTCCGTGGGCGCGCAGTGGTGGCGAAGATGCGCGAGGTCATTTCCCGGCAGATGTATGACGTGGCGATCCAGGCCGCCATTGGTGCCAACATCATTGCCCGTGAGACAATCAAAGCTTTGCGCAAGAACGTCATCGCCAAGTGTTATGGCGGCGACATCACGCGCAAAAAGAAACTTTTAGAGAAACAAAAAGCAGGCAAAAAACGCATGAAACAGATCGGTTCCGTCGAAGTGCCCCAAGAGGCATTCCTGGCCATTTTGCAGGTGGAAGATTGAGCCCCGCAGCTGCCGGCTCCTGTGCGAACGCGGGGGGATTCACCTGATGCAAATTCTGACTTCCCTCGTTTTAGCCGCCTTTGTCGCCTACGCGGGCCTTTGGTACACGGGGCGCATCGACGGCAACTTTGCGTTGCTGCTGTTCATGGCAACCGTGGTCACCGGTTTGTATTGGCTGGCGGAGCGTTATTACTTTTTGCCGCAACGCCGCAAAGCAGCAGCCCTGCTCGACGCCGAAGCCGCCAAGCGCACGGAAAACCTGAACAACCTCGGCATCAAGCAGGTAGACGGCGACATCGCCGCCGCCCGGGCGCAACTGCTCCAGCAACCCTGGTGGCTGGACTGGACCGCAGGCCTGTTTCCCGTGATCATTGTGGTGTTCCTGCTGCGCTCGTTCTTGTTCGAGCCGTTCAAGATTCCGTCGGGCTCGATGATCCCCACGCTGTGGGTGGGCGACCTGATCCTCGTCAACAAATACCACTACGGCGTGCGACTGCCGGTGATCAACCAGAAAATCACCCAAGGCAACAGTCCCCAGCGTGGTGACGTCATGGTCTTTCGTTACCCGCCCAAGCCCAGCCAGGACTACATCAAGCGGGTGATCGGCATTCCCGGTGATGAAGTGGCCTACCTCAACAAACGCCTGACGATCAACGGCAAACCGGTCGCAACAACGCAGGTTCCGGAGTTTTTTGACGAAGACGCCATGCGGTACTTTCCGCAATTTGAAGAGCAGATAGACGGTGTCAAACACCGCCTGCTCAATGATGAAGGCCGGCGCGCCGGTATTTCAGACGCCGAGGTCATGGATTTCCCCGATCGCGGCAACTGCCGCTACAGTGCTGAAGGCGCGGTTTGCAAGGTGCCGGAAGGCCATTACTTTATGATGGGCGACAACCGCGACAATTCTCTGGATTCGCGTTATTGGGGGTTCGTACCGGACAAAAACATCGTCGGCAAGGCGTTCTTCGTCTGGATGAATTTTGGCAATTTGAAACGCATCGGGTCCTTCAACTGAAGCGAGAGGGCGCGCCATGAAGGCCGATGGCAGGAAACAGGTGACAACATGAAGCATCAAATCAAAAGCCGCCAGCGCGGCATCTCCTTTTTGGGCCTGCTGTTTGTTGGCGGCACGCTGGCCGTGGGCGGCGTGATAGCGGCGCAGGTGTTTCCAACCATCATCGAGTACCAGGCGATCAGCAAAGCCGCCAACAAGGCTGCGCTCGGCAATTCGGTTGTGGAGGTGCGCACCCTGTTTGACAAACAGGCGGCTGTAGACGACTTCAAATCGGTCACCGGCAAAGACCTGGAAATCACGAAAGAGGGCGACAAGATCGTCGTGAAATTTGCCTACCAGCGCGAAATCCCCTTGACCGGGCCGGCCTACCTGACGCTCAAATACGAAGGTCGATCCAAGTGAACCTGCCGACGATCTTGCCGGCGTGACCCAAGCCGCTCCACCCGGCCTGGCTGCCCTGCAGCGCAGCCTCCAGTATGAATTTGCCCAGCCCGCTTTGCTGGAACAGGCGCTGACCCACCGCAGTTTCTCCTCTGACCACAACGAACGCCTGGAGTTTCTGGGTGACTCGGTGCTGAGCCTGGCGGTGTCTGACCTCCTGTACCGGCGCCTGGCCCTGCTGCCCGAAGGCGACCTCTCTCGCGTGCGCGCGAATCTGGTCAAACAGGAAACCCTGCACCAGCTGGCGGTGGTGCTGGGCCTGCCTGATGTGATCCGGCTGGGCGAAGGCGAGATGCGATCGGGCGGCCAAAAGCGGCCGTCCATCCTGGCTGACGCGCTGGAATCGGTGATTGGCGCGGTCTACATGGATGGCGGCTTTGAAGCCGCGCAGAGCCTGGTGCAGCGGCTGTTCCACGGCGTCGAGATCAACCAGACCATGGACGCCATCGGCAAGGATGCAAAAACCGAATTGCAGGAATGGCTGCAAGGCCGCAAAATGAAGTTGCCTCAATACCGTGTGGTCGCAACTTTGGGCGCTGCGCACAAGCAGACTTTCGATGTGGAATGTGAAATTGGCGAACTCAACCTGGCCGAACGGGGCATCGGCGGCTCGCGGCGCGCGGGCGAGCAGGCTGCCGCTGCCGCCATGCTGCAAACACTGAAGGCCAGAGACACATGAACCACCCGACCCCAAACGACTCAACGCCAGGTAGTCCCGACAACGGCCCGCCAAGCGTTGCCGCCGGCGAGCCTGAGACCGCGCCGGGCGGCAAACGCTGCGGCCTGATCGCCATCGTAGGCAAACCCAACGTGGGTAAGTCCACCTTGCTCAACGCGCTGGTGGGCCAGAAAATCAGCATCACCTCGCGCAAGGCGCAGACCACGCGCCACCGCATCACCGGCATGCGCACGCAGGGTGCCACGCAGTTCGTGTTTGTCGACACACCCGGTTTCCAGACCCGGCACAACAACGCCCTGAACCGCTCACTCAACAAGACCGTGCAGGGTGCCGTTGGCGACGTCGACCTGATCCTGCTGGTGGTCGAGGCCGGTCAATTCAACCAGGCCGACGCCAAGGTACTGGCCCTGCTGGGCAAAGACATCCCGGTTGTGCTGCTGGCCAACAAGCTGGACCAAATCCACCGGCGTGGAGACATCGCGCCCTGGCTGCAGGAAATGCAGCAGCGCCACCCGTTCACCGAATTCATGCCGATGTCGGCCAAGAATGACAAAGACGTTGTCCGGCTGCTGACCCTTTGCGAAAAATACCTCCCCGAGCAGGACTGGTGGTACGCCGAAGACGAACTCACCGACAAAAACGAAAAATTCCTGGCCTCCGAGACCGTGCGCGAGAAACTCTTTCGCCTCACCGGAGACGAGCTGCCTTATTCCTCCACTGTCGTGATCGACAAATTCGAAGAAGAACCCGGGCGCGGCCGGGGCAAAGACGGCGCAAAGACCAAACGTATGGTCAGGATCGCCGCCACCATTGTGGTCGAGCGCGACAGCCACAAGATGATGGTGATCGGCGACAAGGGCGAGCGCATCAAACGCATAGGCACGGAGACCCGCGTCGAGCTTGAAAAAGCCATGGACGCCAAAGTCTTCATCGAGTTGTGGGTCAAAGTGCGCTCCGGCTGGGCCGACGACGAGGCAAGGGTTCGCAGCTTCGGTTACGGGTGATGTTGGCCCCCACGGTCGCCCACTGCGTGTGGCTTCCTGCCCCCCGAGGGGGCCGCATTTCGTCTTGGGACGGCCCGGCGACGAAACATCCGGCTTATGAATTGGACGGGCACATTTTGCTATGAAGAGAATAGCCAATGAGCCTTCCTTTGTGCTTCACAGCTACGCCTGGAGCGAATCAAGCCTGATACTTGAAGTCTTCACGCGGCACCACGGTCGCATTGCGCTGGTGGCCAAGGGCGCCAAAAAACCCAGCTCCGGCTTTAGGCCGATCCTGCTGCCGCTGCAGCCCTTGCACCTGGCATTTGGCGGCGACGCGGAAATCCGCACGCTGAAATCCGCCGAGTGGATGGGTGGGCACGTGATGCCGGGCGGCGACGCCCTGATGTCCGGTTATTACATCAACGAACTGCTGCTCAAAATGCTGGCCCGCGATGACCCGCACCCGCGCCTGTTTGACGTTTACGGCCATGTCGTGCAGGTGCTGGCGGGCGCCCATGGTGAAGCGCTGCAGCCCGCGCTGCGCGCCTTTGAGCTGATGCTGCTGCGCGAAATCGGCCTCTTGCCGGCTTTGTCCCTGCAAACCATGACCCTGGCGCCGCTCATGGCCACGGCCCGGTATTGCCTGGTGCCCGAGGGCGGCCTGCGGCTGGGCAGCGAGGCCGACCGCCAGTCGCTCACGGGTGAAGAATGGCTTGTGCTGCACGCAGCGCTGGCCGACGAGGCGCCGTTCACCACCACACTGCGCGCCTGCGCCAGCGTCATGGACGCGCTCAAGCCGCAATTGCGCACCCTGCTCAATTACCATTGTGGTGTGGAAACTTTCAAAACCCGGCAGATGATGGTTGATCTGCAGAATCTGGGCTCTTGAATTGATGGCCCCCACGCTCGCCACTTCGTGTGCTGCGCTGCCCCCCGAGGGGGCGCGTTTCTCCTTGGGGGCGGCCCGGCGGAGAAACATGGCCCCCACGCTTGCCACTTCGTGCACTGCGCTGCCCCCCGAGGGGGCGCATTTTTTCTTGAGACGGCCCGGCAAAAAAACATGACCCCCACCCGACTCTCCGTCAACGTCAATCTGGTCGCGCAGATCCGCAACCGCCGCAACCTCGCGCAGCCGCTGCCCGGCGTGGTTCGTGCGGCTGAGATTTGCCTGCAGGCCGGCGCGCACGGCATCACTGTTCACCCGCGGCCGGACGAGCGCCACATCCGGGCCCACGACGTGTTTGACCTCGGCACCCTGATGGCGTCCTGGCCCGGCCGTGAGTACAACATCGAAGGCAATCCGCTGCAAAACCTGATGCGTTTTGTGCGCGAGGCCCGGCCGCACCAGTGCACCTTCGTTCCGGACTCCGAAAACCAGCCTACCAGCGACCACGGTTGGGACCTGGCCAAAGACGCAGCCCGGCTTCGCCCGCTCATTGCCGAAGCGCACGCGCTGGGCGTGCGCGTGAGCATGTTCAGGGATGCCGACCCCGCCCAGATGGCGCTCGCCAAAGCGGTTGGCGCCGACCGCGTCGAGCTCTACACCGAGCCTTACGCGCGCGCCTGGGAAACGGTTGAGCAAGCGCAGGAACTGAAGCGGTTTGCGGCTGCCGCCCAAGCTGCGCTCGACGCTGGCCTGGGCATCAACGCCGGCCACGATTTGAACCGCGACAACCTTGCCGCTTTCGTGCGCGAAGTGCCTGGCGTGCAGGAAGTGTCGATCGGCCATGCCTTGATCTCTGACGCCCTGGAGCTGGGGTATGCGGCGACGGTGAAGGCCTATTTGGCCTGTCTGGAGAAGCCATGAGCAAGCAATTTCCCGCCGGGCCGCCCCAAGGGAAATTAGCCCCCCTCGGGGGGCAGAGAGCCACACGCAGTGGGCGGACTCGGGGGCAACAATTTCTCGCCGGGCCGCCCCAAGGGAAATTAGCCCCCTCGGGGGGCAGCGACCCGCGCAGCGGCGGAGCGTGGGGGCCATGATCTACGGCATTGGCACCGACATCTGCGACATCCGCCGCATCCGGGCGAGTCTGGAGCGTCATGGCGAGCGCTTCGCACAGAAAATACTCAACGATACAGAGATGGCGGTATGGCGCGCGCGCGG
>JANMMR010000388.1:0-3543 GCA_031373455.1 Rhodoferax sp. | reverse complement strand
CTGTTCATGCATCTGATTGAGACCAACATCTTTGAAAAAGTGGGCCTACACGACTTGGCTGACTCAGCTCAATCGGCCGATCAACACAGCCACGATCAAGACCAAATGACGCTGATCTGAAAATTAACCGGACAGTAGTGCTTTTTATGCACTTAAGTCGTGTGAAATTTAGATAGTTTGCTATATAAAAAGTAGCAAAAGAAAATTCGCCTCACGCGAGTTCTTGCATCGCCTCATCAAACAGCGTAAGCAACTGCCGCGCAAACAAGTCCATATTGACGCTGCGGTCCGAGAGGCCGGTTTCAATCGTTCGGGTTTTGGAGGTCGGCCCCACAACGGCCACGCAAACGTGGCCGGGCAAATCGCCATAACGGCTCCCCGTCGGGCCCGAGGCGCCACTTTCACACAGCCCCCAGGTCGTGCCCAGTTTGTCGCGGATCTTGCCGGCAAACATCTGGGCGTAAGGCTCCGTTTCAGCGCGCATCCCGGCCACATCGTCAGCCGTCAACCCCAGCAGCGCTTTGCCGGCCTGGCGCGTATAGACCACCGCCCCGCCGACGAAGTAGGCCGACGCGCCCGGTATCGCCAGCAACGCAGCCGAGACGAGGCCACCGGCTGAACCCTCGACAACGCCCACGGTCTGGCCGCGTTCGCGCAAGGTGGCTGCGATGCGGGCGGCGAGTGTGGGCAGTGTGGGCAGTGTGGGCAGTGAGGATAGTTTGGAGGTGTCGTGCATGGTGAATCCTTGGGTTAGGACGCCCATCATCGTTCATCAGAAGTGCAACTTCCTGACCTCTCATCTCTTCGATCCAGATCGGGCGCAGGCCCAAGCAGCCAACTGTGCCGACTTGCCGCACTTCGTCAAGGACAAGTTCGACACCATCCTCAAATGCGGCACGCCAGCCCACAGCTTCCAGACCCGCAAACCGGAGATTGACGCCTCAGACCTGACCTCCTACACTCGCCAAACACCGGTCGGTCTGGCCCTTTGGCCGCCCGAGTCAACCACTTCAGGGCGGAGGTTCCATGAACAAATCTCAGCGTGTGATGGCCGGTGCCGTACTTCTGGCCATCAGCGGTGCGTCCAGCGCCGGTCTGGTGTTCAATTTTTCCTTCATTGCCGGTACCAGCGCCCAAGAGCAGCAGGCCTTTGTCGATGCCGGCGCGCGCTGGAGCAATGTGCTCACCGACAACGTCACGCTGGATATGACCGTCGGCACCGGGGCGCTGGGCGCTGGCGTCCTGGCGTCCTTCAGTTCGCGCAACACCTCGTTCAGCTATACAAGTTTTTATTCGGCGCTGAACGCCGACCAGAGCAGCGCCAGCGATGTCATCGCGGCAGGCAACCTGGGGGCCGGGCCCAGCTTCTCGATGTTGATCAACCGCACAAGCGACAACCCGAATGGCGCCGGCTCGGCAACACCCTACGTGGACACCACTGGAGCCAACAACACCACCATCCGTTTGACCACAGCCAACGCCAAGGCATTGGGGCTGGCTGCTGGCACGGGCACGGTCGGCGCTTGCGCCGCGACCTGTGATGCCAGCATCATCATCGGCAATTCCTTCGCCTACGACTTCAACCCAATGGACGGCATCGCGGCGGGGCAGCTCGATTTTGTCGGCATCGCGACGCATCAAATCGGCCGCGCACTGGGCTTCGGGAGTGGCGTGGATATTCTGGACATCAATTCGCCACCGGTGAATGGGCCGTTCACCGCCAACCAGTTCGTTTTCGTGAATTCACTGGACATGTTCCGGTATTCAACGGCCAGCACAGCCCAGGGCGTCATCGATTTCAGTGCTGACACGCGCAACAAGTACTTTTCGATTGACGGCGGCGCGACTAACATCGCGAACTTTTCCACGGGGAGAAACTTCGGAAATGGCCATCCGGCAGGCCACTGGCAAGACAACGGGGGTTTGGGCATCATGGACCCAACAGCCGCCCTTGGCGAATTGCTGGCCATCTCCGCAAACGACATCCAGGCTTTCGATGTGATCGGCTGGAACGTTGCCAGCGTCAGCAACAACGCGCCCGAGCCCTCGGCACTGGCCTTGTTCGGCCTGAGCCTGGCCAGCTTGGCATTCAGCCGGCGGCGCCGGGCCGCCTTGGCCTGAGCGGCTGCTTCTGGCTCGGGTTGCCAGCTGACGCACCTACGGCCTGCATTGGGTCGAAGGCCTTCATTCACGCTGACTGTACCGTTGGCAAGGTCCGCAAGAGGCGCCGCTACTCCACACAAGTCTCAACCCAAAACCCGCATCCCCTGCGAGGTCTGGATCTGCGCCCGCAGCCTCGGCGGCTCGCCCGCTTTCACGGCGCTGGCCGACCATCCGGCCGCGAGGCCCAAGGCTTTCATTTGCCGCTCAATGCGCGGCGTGTCAGCGGTGAAGAACTCCAACTGCATCAACACCAGCCCCGCATCCGGCAGTGTGCTGGCTGGGTGCGCGTCAGTTTGCCATTCGATCAGCGTGGGGGTGAGGCCGCCATGAGTGGCGTCGCCGCTCTTTGACGTTGTATTCGACGACGTATTGGGCGACGAATCCGGCGACGTGATGAGCCAGTTCAGCACACCCCGGCTCATGGGCACGATCTGGCGCATCGGCTCCACGCTGGCCTGGACGGTAGCGGAGAGGTTTGCCGTGCGCGCAACCCAGGTGGACAACCGAGCGGGCGCGTCCTTTGGCATGTCGTCCAGGCCAAACCAGCGTGGTGTGGCGGGTTGGGGCGCGGCAGGGTTGATCGCCATCACTTCAAGGTAGGCCGATTTGCCCAGCGACAAAAGCAGGTTGTGCGTGCCCATGCGCGCGTGTTCGCCGCCCTTTTGCGGGTACACGCCCAGGCGCTCAAACACGTAGGCGCCGCCAATTTCAAGCGAGGGCGCGGTGACGATGATGTGGTCG
This sequence comes from Rhodoferax sp., assembly GCA_031373455.1. Classification (GTDB taxonomy): domain Bacteria; phylum Pseudomonadota; class Gammaproteobacteria; order Burkholderiales; family Burkholderiaceae_C; genus JANYCG01. Next base: position 639 of record JANMMR010000388.1, on the reverse strand, counting down.
ATTTCGCAGGTCATAGGCTTGGCAGGTAGGCGAATACCGTTTCTCAATCATTCGTGAAGTAGGCGTGCCGACGAAGACAGTGCTTAAGCACGGCTAGGAGGTACAACGACCTTCACGGATGATTTAGGAACGGAATCAATAGGTGCCGGGGTAGGCGCCACCATCGGCCAACCAGTTTTGGCCCGTCACGTACGCCGCATGGGTGCTGCACAGGAAGGCGCAGATCGCACCGAATTCGTCGGGTGTGCCAAAACGCCCAGCGGGCACGGTTTTGCGCCGTGCGTTGATCACGGCTTCCACGTCCAGACCCTGCTTTTGGGCGTTGCTGGAGAAGGTGACGCGGATGCGGTCGGTGTCAAACACGCCGGGCAGCAGGTTGTTGATGGTCACGCCGTTGCCGGCCAGCTTGGGGGTGCGTGCTACGCCGGCCACAAAGCCCGTCAACCCGCTCCTGGCGCCGTTCGAGAGGCCCAACACGTCGATGGGCGACTTCACCGCGCTGGAGGTGATGTTCACAATGCGGCCAAACCCGCGCGCGGCCATGCCGTCCACCGTGGCCTTGATGAGTTCAATGGGCGTGAGCATGTTGGCGTCGACCGCCTTGAGCCAGACCTCGCGGTCCCAGTCGCGGAAATCGCC
>JANMMR010000342.1:0-3288 GCA_031373455.1 Rhodoferax sp. | reverse complement strand
GCTTCAAGGTTGTCGCCTTGGATCAGCAGGTTGTCGTGAATGCCGCCGGCTTCGACAAGCTCAGTCTGAACTGTGCTGGCGTGAATCGACACCTGCTCCAGCAGGCGGTAGGGCACGCGCGCGGCGGTGGTGAAGGCGGTGGCGCGGTTGAGCCAGTCTAGGGTGGGCATGGGTCGCTGTGGGTGTGCGGGCTGTGTCTGCGGCTTATTTCGCCGCGAGCTGGTAGCGGGCTTTCAGACTTGTCAACGGGCTTGCATAACCAACCAGACCCAGGTGCTGCAGACAACCGACGACGATGCCAGGATGAATGTTGATCTCGGCCGAGAATGCGCGAACAGCGTCGGCAGTCAAGTCAATCCGGCTTAGCCGACGGCGATCCGCCGGGCTTACCAGCACATCGGCAGCGAACTGATTGGCCTCCGTTTCCTCTTTGGTCGTTGTCGCCGCGCCTGAGCTGGCGTCGTCCAGAAACACGGCTCGCTTGGGATGTTTGAGGATGTGTGCCACTTCATGAAAGAAGCTGAACCAGAACACATCACTCCATTTGCCCAGCAAGGACAGCTGAATCAAGGGGCGCTCGCCCAGCCAACGCGCTACGCCACTGACGTGCGTGCCCGTAAATGGCGGCACAAAAAGCAACACCACACCGGCTTTTTTGCAATGCGCCTTCAGCCCTTGGCCGATCTCTGAAGCCGGGCGGGTGCTGAGCGCACGCATCGCGGAAATGCTGGATTGCAGAACATCAGCGCTAAAGGACGGCAAATCTGCGGATTGCAAAGCGCTTTGCGCCTCCAGTTCACCCAGGCGCAGCCAGGCGGTGATGGCCGCGTTGTTGGTCTGCTTGGCAGGGTTGGCGCGGCGAAAAGCAGCTTGCACTTTGCCATACTGATCTTGCCATCCTTCTGGCGAGGCAACGCCAAAGAACCGCAGGGCAGGGTCTACCAAAGTCGCTGTGAATGCCGGGGTCAGGCGACCGGCAGGCAACTTGCCAATCGCCTGGAGCTGACTGAGTGGCAGCGATTTCAGCCATGCCATCCGGTCTGGCATGCGGCTGGCGTCACGTTGGCGGGCGAGGAACTCGCGGTATTTGGCCTCACGGGCCAGCCAGAATTGAGCGGGTGTGCCCAGCACACGCTCCAGTTCAAGGGCGGTGTCTTCGGTGATTTCCTTGGCGCCCAAAATCATTTCGTTGACGGGGTTCATCGGTCGGCCCATGCGACGGGCCAGCTCGGCCTGGGTGATGCCCATCTCTTCGATGAGTTCAGCCAATGTGTCGCCGGGCGGCGATACCGCCGCAGGTTGGTAGCTCAGGTTCAGGTCAGTCATGGTAATCCACCATTTCAACGATATAAATGTTTTCAATGGCAGACCAGTCAAGGCCACCATCCGGTTTTGTCGGCGGAGGATGCTTTTGCGGCCTCACGATGAGCCGCATTCCGCCATGAAGTCTGGCCGAGAACTGCCCGGCACGTTTGTTTTTGAGTTCTTCCCAGTGGCCCGGCAAATTGCGCATTTGCTCCATGTTTTGGGCGGCGTCCAGATCATCCAGCCGGGTTTTGAGTCTCTTTGAAACTTCGGCGCCATGGGCTTTTGCCACTTGCCTCAAGTCTTCAAAGAAGGCTTTGTTTTTGGCGTTGAGAAAATCGATTTTCAAGTTTTTATCCACCCTTGAGATGGATGATTATACGAAAATCTGCAGTCGCACAAACTCAGCTCAAACCCTATGATTTTTTTAATAAGGCGCCGAGGTTTCTGTTTTTATTAAAGAAATTCTCGAAATCCTTTAATAAAGCCGCCCAAATTTCGGCCTATGCAGCTTTCCTGTTTTTTAGCCTGCGTAAATCTACAGAACCACCCGCACCATCGGGTGCGTGGAGAGGGTGCGGTACAACTCGTCGAGCTGCTCGCGGCTGGTCGCTGTGACGGTGATCGTCACACCCAGGTATTTGCCGCCTTTGCTTTCCCGCAGCTCAACCGTTGCGGCGTCGAAGGCCGGGTCAAATTGGCGGGCGATATTGGCGATGGCCGCCACCAGGCCGTCAGCCTGCACTCCCATCACCTTGATCGGAAACAAGGAAGGGTATTCGATCAAAGATTCGCTATTTGGCGGCATTTGCAGCAATTTCGCGCATTTTGGCAGCTTGATACGCTGCATAGAGCTTTTTACCGATCGGGCCGGGCCGACCGGCATGGGCTTGCGCACCGACCGCAACACCGTCCAGTTTTGTGATGGCAATGACTTCTTTGGTGGCGCTGCTGAGCAGCAGCTCGTCTGCATTCAGAACCTCTTCACGCGCAATGCGTCGAAGTTCGAACTGAACCCCTATTTCACGGCAAATCTCATCAAAAAGACCATAACGGATGCCTTCAAGCACCAAATTGTCTTTTGGAGAACCAAAAACCTTGCCATTCTTGACCACCCAGACGTTGCTGGCGGCGGCCTCGGTCAAATAACCGTCGCGAAACATCAGCGTCTCCATCGCATCGGCGTCAAAGCTGATTTGGCGGGCAAACACGGCGCCCAGCAGACTGGTGGACTTGATATGGCCCTTTCCCCAACGGAAATCGTCTGCGCTGACACAAGCGACGCCTTGTTCGCGCACCTCGGCGCCGGGCTGCCTGAGCACATTGGTCATCGCAAACACGGTGGGCGTCAAGTCTGGCGGCATCACGTGGTCGCGCATGGCCACGCCTCGGGTGATCTGGATGTAAATGAGTTGGTCTGGCATGGCTTGGCCGCCCTTTGCGCTGGGTGCGACCGAATCGGCGTACGTGCCCACCAATTGTTTGGCGATGGCAAGCCATTCGCTGCGGGTGAGCGGCGGCTTGATGCGCAACTCGCCCAGGCTGCGCTCCAGCCGCGCCATGTGGTGCTCAAACCGGAAGGGCACGCCGCCATAGACAGGGAGCACTTCGTAGACGCCATCGCCAAAGATGAAGCCGCGGTCCATCACGCTGATTTTGGCGTTGGGCAGGCGGGTGAATTCACCGTTGAGGTAACACGGCAGAGGGGGTAGCTCGGTCATGCCGGAATTATCGCCTGCGCCTCTCGAACTGACGGCTCTGGCCTATTTTCAGGAGGCTGAATTCCTCGTTGGACAGCCCCAGGGAACGTTTGGCCGCAGCCAGGTCGATGGGTGCTTGGTCCAGCGCTTCATCGGTGAGGTTGAAGGTACCCCAATGCACCCCGATGGAACGTATGGCCCCCAAGTCGCGGTGCGTCTTCGCAGCCTCGTGGGGGTTCATGTGTTGCTCGGCCATGAACCAGCGGGGTTCGTACGCGCCCAC
>JANMMR010000341.1:0-3064 GCA_031373455.1 Rhodoferax sp. | reverse complement strand
GACGAACAAGCACATCGACGACCTCACGCTCATCCACTCGATGCACACCGAGGGCGTCGCGCACGGCCCGGCCACCCTGTTCCTGCACTGCGGGTCGACGAACTTCGTGCGGCCGAGCATGGGCAGTTGGGCGCTGTACGGCCTCGGCAGCGAGAACCAGAACCTGCCGGGGTTCGTGTCGATCGCGCCGTCGGCCGGGAACGGCGGCGCTCGCAACTACGGCAACGCCTTCCTGCCGGCCGTCTACCAGGGCACGCCGCTCGGTCGCGCCGGCGGTCCCGCGTCGGACGCCACCATTCGCAACCTCGCCACGTCGCTCTCACCCGAAGCGAAGCAGCAGCGGTTCGACCTGCTCCGCGAGATGAACGGCCCGGTGGGCGTGTTTGAATTCCCCGCGTTTGAAAACGGCACCCGCGTGATTGCGCAGGCGATTGCAGCGTCCAGCGCGTTCAGCATCGCCGGTGGCGGCGACACGCTGGCGGCCATCGCGAAATACGGCATCGAGAAAGACGTGGGTTACATCAGCACCGGCGGCGGCGCGTTTCTGGAAGTGCTGGAGGGCAAAACCCTGCCCGCGTTCGAGATTTTGCAGCGGCGTGCGGCGGGGTAAATATCGGAGTAATTAACATGGATGTTAATTATCAGGTTAAAATTGCGCTTTAATTAGTTTAAAAGTAATTTTAATTAATATATTGATTAATATTAAATCAATATTAATACTATAAATATAGCAATAAATTAATATAAATCGCGACTTGATGGCGTAAAAATTAATTTAAATATTTGATGAAATTAATATTCCAGAGTCGCATTGCGTCTTCCCCAAACCCGCAATGCCGCTTGACGCAGCGATGTAACCGCCGCAGCCCCATATCAATTGATAATCGCGGGCATCTGAGGAGACACACAATGACCCGCGCCCATACGCCTGCACACGGCTCCGCCGCGCCTGCAACACCCGCCAGCGGCCCGCGCCGCGCGACCAAAATCGTCGCCACACTCGGCCCCGCCTCGAGCGACCCGGCCCTGCTGGAGCAGATGATCCGCGCCGGCGTGAACGTGGTGCGCCTGAACTTCAGCCACGGCACCGCGCAAGACCACATCGACCGCGCCAAACTCGTGCGTGAAGCCGCGCAGCGCGCCGGGCGCGAGGTCGGCATCATGGCCGATTTGCAGGGCCCGAAAATCCGCGTCGGCAAATTCGCCGAAGGCAAGGTGCAACTCGTCACCGGGCAAAAATTCAAGCTTGACGCTTCGCGCGCAGAACCCGGCGACATCAACGGCGTGGGGCTGGACTACAAAGAGCTGCCGCGTGACGTGAAACCCGGCGACGTATTGCTGCTGAACGACGGCCTGATCGTGATGACGGTCGACGGCGTAAAGGGCGAAGTCGTCACCACCACCGTCACCATGGGCGGCGAACTCTCCAACAACAAAGGCATCAACAAAAAAGGCGGCGGCCTCACCGCCTCAGCGCTCACCGCGAAAGACATGGAAGACATCCGCACCGCGATGGCTTTCCAGGCCGATTACGTGGCCGTGAGTTTCCCGAAAAACCGCACCGATATGGAAATGGCGCGCCAGTTGTGCAACGTGGCCGCGGCGGATTTCCGCCACAAGCCGCACCTGATCGCCAAAATCGAACGCGCCGAGGCGATCCCGAACCTCGAAGAGATTTTGCGGGCGAGTGATTCCATCATGGTGGCGCGCGGCGACCTGGCCATTGAAGTCGGCAACGCCATCGTGCCCGCGCTGCAAAAACGCATGATCAAACTGGCCCGCCAGCTCGACAAAACCGTCATCACCGCGACCCAGATGATGGAAAGCATGATCACCAACCCCGTGCCCACCCGTGCCGAGGTGAGCGACGTGGCCAACGCCGTGCTCGACGGCACCGACGCCGTGATGCTCAGCGCCGAAACGGCCGCCGGCAAATACCCGCTGGAGACCGTGATCGAGATGGCCAAAATCTGCCTGGCGGCCGAAGGCGCGAGTGACGTGAAACTCGACGCCGACTTCACCGGCCAAACCTTCGACCGCATCGACCAGTCCATCGCCATGGGCGCGCTTTTCACCGCTTACCACCTGGGCGCCAAAGCCATCGTCGCCATGACCGACAGCGGCTCCACCGCCCTGTGGATGAGCCGCCACCTCGTCAACGTGCCGATCTACGCGCTCACCTCCAAGGTCGACACCCAACGCAAGATGACCCTCTACCGCAACGTGCGCCCACTCCTGATGAGCGCCAGCAACGACCGCGACCTGGCCTTGGTGGAAGCCGAAAACCATTTGAAGAAACGTGGCATCGTGCAAACTGGCGACGTCTACGCCATCACCTGCGGCGAACCCATGGGCGCGCCGGGGGGGACGAATATGTTGAAGATTTGTAGGGTGGGTTGATGTTGCCCCCACGGTCGCCCACTTCGTGTGGCTTCCTGCCTCCCAAGGGGGCCGCATTTTTGCTTGGGGCGGCCCGGCGCATAAACTTGCCCCACTGTCGTCCACGGCGTGTGGCTCTGTCCCGTGGGCGCCAGTATTTTGGGTAATATGGCGTTTCACATTTTTAAAATTTTGTAGTACACTGCCTCCGCTATGAACACGATGGCTGCTCCTGCCGACCAATTCCTCAGCCTGCGTCTGGCTGCTGCAGACGCGGCCTTGGTGCGGCAATTGCATGAGCGCACAGGCTTGAGCAAAACTGAAATCGTGAAGCAGGCGCTGCGCCTCCTCGCCAGCAGTGATGAGGCCGCTGTAGGCAACACCTGCCTGTATGAACTCGGCAAACCCAGTTTTGGCCGATACGGCGACGCCACGCGGCAGTCGGCGCAAATCAAATCAGTCGTGCGGGAAAGACTGGCCGCCAAGCAAAAACGCTTGGCCCCCGCCGATTGACTGCATTGGCAGCATTGGCTGTGCGCGACGTTCTGTGCGACAGCGGCCCGCTGGCTGCGCTGTTCAACCGCGCGGACAGCTACCACCCGCAGGCGCTCGCCTACTTCAAACGCCACGGCGCGCACCTGAGGCTGCTGACCACCTGGGAAGTGATCTCAGAAGTGATGTATTT
>JANMMR010000296.1:0-1724 GCA_031373455.1 Rhodoferax sp. | reverse complement strand
GCTGGAGGTTTCTGCCCTGATGGATTCCACCAACCCCGACCTCTCCGCCTTCCACGCGCGTGGCGGTAAATTGATGATGCTCGAATACATGGCCGACTATGCGCAGAGCCCCTATGCCGGCATCGGTTATTACGAATCCGTGGTGCAACGCATGGGGCGCGACACGGCCGAAAAATTCATCAAATTGTTTGTCGCGCCCGGCGTGGACCATGTGGGCAGCGGGGCGTCGGGCAATGTGGATGCGCTGTCGGCGCTCACGGCCTGGGTCGAACGCGGCACCGCGCCGGCGCGCCTCACGGTGGCCGACCAAACGCTGGGCTTGCCTTTCGCCACCACCCGCGAGTTGCCTTTGTGTGAATGGCCAACCTGGCCCAAATACGTATCGGGCGACGTCAACCAGGCGCAGTCGTTCCAGTGTTCACGTTAATTTGACGTCCAATTGAGACCCACCATGTCCCTTGAGAAACCTTATTTGAACGTTCCCGGCACCACGCTGTTTGACACGGACCAGTCGCGCGCCGGTTACCACCTCAACCAGTTCTGCATGTCGCTCATGAAGGCCGAAAACCGCGAGCGCTTCAAGGCCGACCAGCGCAAATACCTGGACGAATGGCCGATGACCGAAGAGCAGAAACAGGCCGTGCTCCATGCCGATCTGAACCGCGCCATCGCGCTGGGCGGCAACGTCTACTTTTTGGCCAAACTCGGCGCCACCCACGGCAAGAGTTTCCAGCAGATGGCCGGCTCCATGACCGGCATGACCGAGATCGAATACCGCGACATGATGATCGCTGGCGGCCGCTCGATCGAAGGCAACCGCTTCCTAGGGGAAGACGGCACCGCCCAACCCCAGCACCAGCCGCAAGGCCATGGCAGCGGCACGCTGCTTTAATCACCCACGAACGCACGAACGCACGAACAAACGACTTGGCACGCAAAAAATGGCACGAATAACAGCATCGGTTTACACCTCCCACGTCCCCGCCATCGGCGCGGCGCTGGACCTCGGCAAGGACGGTGAACCCTATTGGCAGCCTTTGTTCAAGGGTTACGAAAAATCCAAACAATGGATGAAAGACAACCCGCCGGACGTGATCTTTCTGGTTTACAACGACCACGCCACGGCTTTCAGCCTGGAGATGATCCCGACCTTCGCCATCGGCACGGCGGCCTCTTACAACGTTGCCGATGAAGGCTGGGGCCCGCGCCCGGTGCCGAAGGTGATGGGCCACCCGGAACTTGCGAGCCACATCGCGCACAGCGTCATTCAAGACGACTTCGACCTCACCATCGTCAACAAGATGGACGTCGACCACGGCCTGACGGTGCCACTCAGTTTGATGTGCGGGCAGCCCCCCCAGGACAACTTCGCCTGGCCTTGCCCCGTGATTCCCTTTGCCGTGAACGTGGTGCAGTACCCCGTGCCTTCGGGGCGGCGCTGCTACCAGTTAGGGCGCGCCATCCGCAAGGCCGTCGAGAGTTACGACCAGGACTTGAACGTCCACATCTGGGGCACCGGCGGCATGAGCCACCAGCTACAAGGGCCGCGTGCCGGCCTGATCAACCGGGAGTGGGACAACCGCTTCCTGGACCGCCTGGTCAAAGACCCGCAAGACCTGTCCACCCTGCCCCACATCGACTACGTGCGCGAAGCCGGCAGCGAAGGCATCGAACTGGTGATGTGGCTCATCGCACGCGGTGCCATGGGTGACACGCCGCCCAAG
>JANMMR010000293.1:0-2022 GCA_031373455.1 Rhodoferax sp. | reverse complement strand
GGCCTGCGAAATAATGTCCCACGCTTGCGGAAATTCATTGATGGTGCGCCCCCATGACAAGGCCTCGAAGGCGATCTTGATGTTGAGCGGGATCGCCAGCATGGCCAGCTTGCGCAGGTCGCGCACCAAAGCTGATGTCTCGCCCGTGGCATGGGAGGAGGTGGACGAACACGCCAGCATCACGTCGCAGCCCAGCGCGTGGCACATCTCCAGCATGGACTTGGCGATATCGACCTTGTAATCGTGCAAGTGGCCTGACAGGCCCTCAAAATCGCGCAACACCTGAAAACCGGTGACGCGAAGGCCGCTTTCCTTGACTTCCTGCACCGCCGCCCGCCAGCCCTCGGGGTGGCCCACGAGGTCACGCGCCAGCAGCATCACCTGCGTGAAACCGGCGCCCTTGATCGCGTCCAGCTTGGCCTTGAGCGGCCCGGCCATGGTGATGGTGTCCATGCCGAAGTCATCGATGTTGCCTTCGAAGTGGCTCATGCTTGTTCAGCCCCGCACTGCGGTGCGCTCGTCGTGCACGAGTTCAAACATCACGCTGCCCATCACGGTGCGCGTGAGCGCCCCGCGCGTTTCCGCGTCTTTGCTTTTGGCTGCCAGGAAGTCAACGCCGCGTTTTTGCAGCTGCGCCACGGTGGAGGGCACGTCGGGCGTGCCCAGGCCCAGGCGCTGCAGGCATTCGTCGTCTTCCACATCGAGCACGGTTGGCTCGGGCTCGATGAGCTGCAGGTAAAAGCTCTGGCACGGGCTCTTCAAAATGCGGCCTTTGGGCAGGATGCCAAACCGCTCTTCGCTGGCCAGCGCGGTGAAGCCAAACAGGGCGCTGTAAAACTCGGTCCAGTCGTCGGTGCGGTCATTGCCGATGTACTGCACAACACCAAAAAAATGCAATCCGGCCACGGCCGGCGGGCGCTGGTCGACGGTGGGAATCGGCGTGAAGTCGACGTCGTAAATCGAAAACTCCTGGTGCCGGTCAACAAAATAAATGCGGCTCGAACCCACGCCGTGCACCGCCGGAATGTTCAGTTCCATCACCTCAACCTGCACCGGCACCGCCCAGGCGCCGCGCTCCAGCGCACGCCGGTAGGCGGCGCCCGCGTCCCGCACCCGCAGGGCAATCGCGGCAATCACCGGCTTTTCAGACAACTCGGAGCCGCCACCCTGGATGTTGGAATGTGCGTTGACGATGATGTTGATGTCGCCCTGCCGGTACAGCAGCACCTCGCGCGAGCGGTGCCGCGCGATCGGCCGGAAACCCATGGTCTCCAGCACCTGCCCGAGCGCTTGCGGTTTGGAGGTGGCGTATTCAATGAACTCGATGCCGTCCAGTCCGAGCGGATTTTGCCCCTCGCTGATCTCCTCGCGTGCCGGCGCCAGCGCGCCAGGGTTGATGGTGTTGCCCATGGTGTTCTCCAGATTCGATGCGGCCAATTATGCTGGCGCGGCTGCGGCTTGCGCCACGGCGTCGGTGGCGCCGGGCAAATGGCCGCCGCCCAGGAACAGGCGCTCGATGTTCGGGTCGGCCAGCAGTTCGGAGGCCGCCTTGTGCAGCACCAGGCGACCGGATTCCAGCGCAATGGCTTCGTCGGCCATCTTCAGGGCACTCTTGACGTTCTGCTCCACCATCAGAATGGTGGTGCCGCTGTCGGCGAGTTTGCGCAGCAGCTTGAAAACGTCCTGCACCACAATCGGCGAGAGGCCGATGGAAGGCTCGTCAATCAGCAGAACCTTGGGGCGAAGAAGCAAGGCGCGGCCCACTTCGAGCTGCTTTTGTTCACCACCTGAAAGCGCGCTGGCCTGGCTGTTGATGCGCTGCTTGACCCGTGGGAAAAGCTCCAGCACCTCGGGAATGCGTTCCTTGGTAAGTTTTTGCCCGATGGTGATGCCGCCCAACTCCAGGTTTTCCATCACCGTGAGTTGCGGAAACAGGTTGCGCCCTTGCGGCACAAAGGCCACACCTTTGGCCAGCAGGGTTTTCGGGTCGGCGCCGCCAATGTCTTCGCCATTGAGCAACAC
>JANMMR010000290.1:0-6106 GCA_031373455.1 Rhodoferax sp. | reverse complement strand
CGCATTGTGGAAACTCGAAGAAAAATACTGGCTGTTCTTCTGTTGGTGGTGGCGTTTGAAAGCGCCGCTTTGACGCTCGGCCGCGTGCGCGGAGCGGCGCTAGTCGGCCAGACGCTGGACGTAACGGTCCAAGCGCAGATTTCGGGTGACGAAACGCCAGGCTCACTGTGCGCGGAAGCCGACGTCTTCCATGCGGATGCGCGCCAAGACCCTTCCCGAGTTCGCGTGACGGTGGAGGGTGCGGCACAACAGATTGCCAATATCCGCATAACGTCTTCGACTCCGGTCGACGAGCCGATCGTCACCATTTACCTCAAGGCGGGTTGCAACCAGAAAATCACCCGCCGTTATGTCATGTTGGCTGACGTTCCGACCGAGCCAATGCCGGCGGGCGCGACCAATCTTCCTGTGATCGCACCGCCAGTGGTGCTGGCGCCAGCGGCAACAGCGTCTGGCGCAGCGGCACCAGCCAGCGGCGCGGTCGGGGAGCCAGGCAGCAATTGGAATGCCGCCCAAACTGTGCCGGCATCGTCTGGCGCAGCACCAGCGAAAGCGTCAACCCCGGTGCGAAAACGCCCGCCCGCTCCAGCGAAGGCGCGGCCTGCGGTGGCCAAGAAGCCGCCACCGAAACCCGTGGCTGTAGCAAAGGCCGAGCCACCGCCTGCGCCCGTCGCCAAACCCGAAGAGAAGGCTGCGGCCCCCAAAGAGGTGGCAAGTTCGGCACCGGCCAAGCCAAAAGTTGAAGAAAAGCCGGTAGCCGCCGCAGATTCGGGCCAGTCGCGGCTCAAGCTGGATCCCATGCTCAGCTTGGCCGAACGGGTGACAACGCTCGAAGCCAGCGCCAGCGCGCCGGCGCCTGATGCGGCTCGTGAAGCCAAACGCGTGGAAACGCTCGAGGAAAGCGTCAAGACGCTGGTTGCCTTGGCGGCCCGCAATGAAGCCAGCATGCTCGAGATGCGCACCCGATTGCAAAAGGCCGAGGCCGAACGCGGCGTGCCGATGGCCTGGCTGTATGGTTTGGGTGCGTTGTCTCTGGCCAGCCTGGCAGGTGTGGCCTACTTATTGACGCGAAAACGTTCAGCCGGCGACCGCGCGGAACGTGACGATTGGTGGAGTCCGTCAAAGTCGGCTCCCACCAGTGTTGCGCAAGATCGCTCGGCTGTGACCTCACCGCCGTCCAGGCCGGCCAGCCTTCAGCATGAGACCTCGCCGACGGTTGCGGTCACTCCGGCCCGCAATGCGGCCACTCGGGCCGTGCCGCAAGACAACCCGGAATCGGAAATGGACGTCAGCCTGGTGGAGATGAGCGAGTCGAATTTCGACAACCTCATGCGTTCTGGGCAGGCGCACGGCGCTTTGAGAAGGGGACCGTTGCCACCGGCTGCGGACATGGCGTCGACCCGCGTGCAACCCATGGAGATAGCGCGCACCATCAACTCCGAGCAGATTTTTGATATTCGCCAGCAGGCCGCGTTTTTTGTGTCGTTGGGCCAAACCGACCAGGCCGTGCGAATTCTTGAAAACAGCATCAACGAGCGTGGCGAAACCAGCCCGCTCTTGTACCTGGACCTGTTGGGTATTTTCCAGACCTTGGGCTTGAAGCAGGACTACCACCAGTTCCGTGAAGACTTCAACCTTCTGTTCAACAGCCGCGTGCCTGAGTATTCGGATTACCAGAACGAAGGGCGTTCGCTGGAGGAGTACCCGCATGTGCTGGCGCACATCACCGCGCTGTGGCCAACGGTGAAGGCCCAGATGGTGATCGAGGCCTCCATCTTCCGTGACCCGCTGGACGACAAGAGCAAACCGTTCGAGCTGGCGGCGTTCCGGGACCTGCTGCTGCTTCACGCCATCGCGCAAAGCAACGTCCGCGGCGACAGTGGCGTGTCAGGCTTGGCGCCGTTGAGCACCGTGCCAGTGAACATGCAATCGTCGGCTTCACCTGCGCAAATGGTGGATTTGGGTGTAGACATCGCCATCGACGTTGAAAACAGCAAGATGCCGCCGATGCCGGCCGCCGGTGCCGGGCTGGACCTTGATCTGTCCGACTTGGTGGATGCTGAACCAGCTGCGGCCAGTTCCGCCAAAAGTGACGAAGAGACCGAATTCCCCAATCTGATGACCAGCCCGTCGCCACTTCCCACCTTGAAGCGTGAGCCCAAGGCGACACAGCTGGTGCAAGACAACCACTACCTCGATTTCGACAAGAACCCGACCCAGCGGTATACCCTGCCGAAATCGAAGGATCCGAAAGAATAGAGCCAAGGGTCAGCGTCGAACCTGCAAGGCCTCGGGGTTGACGATGTTGTTCGGGGTGCCGGTGATGAAATTGACGACGCTCTGAAACGCAGAGCTGAAGTACATCTCGAAACTGTCCTGCTCCACGTAACCGATATGCGGCGTGCAGATGCAGTTCTCCAGGCGAAGCAGCGCGTGCCCCTGCAAAATGGGCTCGTTTTCAAAGACGTCAATGGCGGCCAATCCTGGGCGGCCCCGGTTCAGCGCCGTGATCAGCGCATCCGGCTCGATGAGTTCCGCGCGTGAGGTGTTGACCAGCAGCGACGTGGGCTGCATGTACGCGAGGTCCTCGTGCGTTACGCAATGGCGGGTCGCCTCGTTGAGGCGCAAGTGCAAACACACAACATCACTTTGGGCAAAAAACGCCTCGCGGCTGGGCGCTGCCTCGTAACCGCTGAGCAGCGCGCGCTCCATCGACGCCTCGCGGCCCCATACCTGCACATTCATGCCGAAAGCCTTGCCATAGCCCGCGACGATCTGGCCGATCCTCCCAAAACCCCAGATGCCAAGAGTCTTGCCGTGAAGCACTGTGCCAAGGCCAAAATTGGGCGGCATTGAGCCGGCCTTGAGCCCCGACTGTTGCCAGGCGCCGTGTTTGAGGTTGCCGATGTACTGGGGCAGGCGCCGAACCGCCGCCAGCACCAGCGCCCAGGTGAGTTCTGCGGTCGACGTAGGTGAGCCGGCGCCATCTGCCACCGCAATGCCCCGATCCGTGCAAGCCGCCACGTCAATATGCCCGCCGACCCGCCCGGTTTGCACGATCAATTTCAGGCGCGGCAACTTTTCAATCAGGGCCCGAGTGATCTGCGTGCGTTCACGGATCAGCACCACGACGTCAGCATCTTTCAGGCGTATGGACAGTTGTCCAAGGCCCTTGACGGTGTTGGTGTATACCTTGGCGGAAAAAGGCTCCAGTATGGTCGCGCAAGCCAGTTTTCTGACAGCGTCCTGGTAGTCATCGAGAATCACAATATTCATGCCGCTATTGTGCCTCGACGCCCTGCGGCAAAGATGCGGTTAGCATCAGCCACTTTGAACAATCTCCAGGAACCACAACCATGTCAATTTCAATGTCCTCTGCCAGCCTTCCCGTCTGTGTTTCGATGCTTGGAAACCTGAGCCACATGCTCGACAAAATGCAGGCGTTCATTGACGAAAAAAAGTGCGAGCCAAGCGCCTTGTTGCAATTCCGCCTGGCGCCCGACATGTTGCCATTTACCCGGCAAGTCCTGATTGCCTGTGACGCATGCAAAAATGGCGTGGCGCGGATTTCAGGCGTGGAAGCGCCAAAATTCGACGATACGGAAACCACAGTGGCCGACCTCAAGGCGCGCATCCAGAAGACGCTGGATTTCCTGAAAACCGTGCCTGCAGACCGGCTTGACGGCACGGAATCAAAAGAAATCACGTTCCCGGTGGGCCCTGAGAAGCGGACCATGCAGGGCGAAGCTTATTTGAACCGCTGGATGCTGCCCAACATGTATTTCCACATCAATGCGGCCTACATGATCCTGCGCCACAACGGCGTGGCTTTGGGCAAGCGCGATTACCTCTTGGGCGCAGCTGCCTGAGCGGTGACGCCGCAGGGCCGCGCCAGGCGGCGCTAGTGCAGGGCAGCTTCGCGTGCGACAAGGCGGTCCAGTTCGGCGCAAACGTCTGCCATGCGACCGCTGATCACCATGCGGCCTACGCTGGCACGCGATTGCCCTGCTTCTGAAAGCCGCAACACCCGCACCGGCCTGGCACTGGCGCGCTCGACCACAATATCGTGGCCAAAACAGGCCGGCATTGTTGCGGCGACAGACGACTGCTGCGAAGCGCCCCGAACATGCCGCAAACTGGTACGCTGCATCGGCAGCACGGCATTGGCGGACCCATGGACCAGCCACCGCGCCATGCCGCCAATCAGGCTGGGCAAGGAATGTGGCATAGCGCCGGCCTTCGCGACGGTAGCCGCCGCTGACACGGGGGCAAATCTTGCCTGAAATGAAGTGGTCATCAATGCGCTCCCGTTACATCAACATGGTGTTGCGGATCAGGCCGACCGCCAGGCCTTCAATTTCAAAGGCTTCCCCGGGCTCAACCACGATGGTTTGGTAATCGGGGTTTTCCGGATGGAGTTCGATCAGGTGTTTGTTGCGCCGAAAGCGTTTGACAGTGACTTCATCGCCCAGGCGCGCCACCACGATCTGGCCGTTTTTGGCGTCTTTGGTGGCCTGCACGGCGAGCAGGTCGCCGTCCATGATGCCGGCGTCGCGCATGGACATGCCGCGCACCTTGAGCAGGTAGTCGGGCTTGCGCTGGAACAGGCTGTTTTCGACGTAATAAGTCTGGTCAACGTGCTCTTGCGCGAGGATGGGCGAACCAGCGGCAACCCGGCCAATCAGCGGCAAGGCGAGTTGCGCCAGACTTTGCAGGGGCAACGAGAACTGCTTGAAGCGCGTTTCGTTGATGGCGCGCAAGGCATCGCTCTTGAGCCGGATGCCCCGCGAGGTGCCACTGACCAACTCGATGACACCCTTGCGTGCCAGCGCCTGCAAATGCTCCTCGGCCGCGTTGGCCGACTTGAAGCCCAGCTCGGACGCAATTTCCGCCCGGGTGGGCGGTGCTCCCGTGCGGGCGATGGCGCTCTGGATCAAATCAAGGATCTGCTGCTGGCGTGCGGTGAGTTTCACCTGGAGGCTGGGCAATTCAATCATGATGGCTCCTGAAGTTCGGTACCGGGATGGTTGACAATTTGCCTTTGCCTCTTGGGCAAGAGGCCTGTCTTAAAACCCAGTAACTGTATTTTTAACCAGTTTCACATCCAATGCAAGCGATTTCTTTGAAAAAGCCACAAATAGTCGCTGTCCTTGGCACAGGAGGCACCATTGCCGGCACCGCCAGGGCCGGGCTAAGCCGGGCGGAAGGCAACGTGGCCTACACCTCGGCCCAGCTCGGTGTTGAGGCGCTCCTGGAGGCCGTTCCGGGCCTTGGCGCGCTGGCTTTGGAGGTGCAGGCCGAGCAGGTCGCTCAAGTCGACAGCAAAGACATGGGTTTTGAGATTTGGAAAAACCTGGCGCTTCGCGTCGCTCACCACCTGGAGCGGCCAGAATGTGCCGGCGTGGTGATCACCCACGGCACCGACACACTGGAGGAAACGGCGTATTTCCTTCACCGGGTCTTGCCGTCAACACTGTTGCAGACCAAACCGGTGGTGATCACTTGCGCCATGCGGCCAGCCACATCGCCTGAGGCGGACGGGCCGCAAAACATGCTGGATGCCGTCCGCCTCGCCATTGAACCCGGCGCCTGCGGCGTGCTGGCCGTTTGTGCGGGCCAGATTCATGCCGCGCTGCATGTTCAAAAAGTGCATCCCTACCGGTTGGATGCGTTTGACTCGGGCGATGCCGGCGCGTTGGGGCAAATCAGAGGCGGGCAGGTGGAGATGGCCTTGCCTTGGCCAATGCCTGAGTTGGACCAAACGGCTGTTGACCTGGCGCTGCTGCAGGGCTGGCCGCGGGTGGAAATCGTCTTGAGCCACAGCGGTGCCAACGGGCGCTTGGTCGACGTATTGACTGCTGAAATGTCGGTGTCGGCGGCCACTCCCGCCAGGGGGATTGTGGTGGCTGGCACCGGCAACGGCACCGTGCACGAGGATTTGCAGTCGGCGCTGGTACGCGCGCAGAGTGCGGATATTCGCGTCTGGCGCAGCACGCGGTGTGCCTATGGCGCTGTGCAAGGCGTTTCCGACCACGTTTTGCCACAGGTATCAACTTTGTCGCCCGTGAAGGCGCGCATCGCGTTGGCACTGGCCTTGTTGCCCAAG
>JANMMR010000280.1:0-8929 GCA_031373455.1 Rhodoferax sp. | reverse complement strand
CAAATCAAGAGGAGCCAAGACATGGCACAACTGAACGTGAACGGCGTGGTGCGCAATTTCGAGGCGGAAGGCGACACGCCGCTGTTGTGGGTGCTGCGCGAACAACTGGGCCTGACCGGCTCCAAATACGGCTGCGGCATTGCAGCCTGCGGCGCCTGCACCGTGCACATCGACGGTGTTCCCACCCGCTCCTGCGTGCGGCCGGTCTCCACGGTCGAGGCCAAAGAGAAAATTGTCACCATCGAAGGCCTGGGCTTAAATGGCCTGCACCCGGTGCAAAAGGCCTGGGCTGCGCTGGACGTGCCGCAATGCGGCTTCTGCCAAAGCGGCATGATCATGGCCACCGTGGCGCTCTTGAAAGACAAGCCGAAACCGAGCGATGCCGACATCGACGCCGCCATCACCAACATCTGCCGCTGCGGCACTTACAACCGCATCCGCGCGGCCATCAAGGTGGTGGCCAACGGCGGCGACACCAAAACCGCCGCGCTGAACATCCAACACGCCGACGGCAGCATCGCTTAAGGGAACGCCATGAACACATCGCTCTCCACATCCTCTGGCCGCCGTCTGAACCGCCGCACTTTCCTGGGCACGTCCGCAGCGGTTGCGGGTGGCCTGACCTTCGCCTTCCACATTCCTTTCAGCGGCGACGCCGTCGCCCAGACCTTGCCCACGGAAGTCAATGCGTGGGTCGTGGTGAAGCCGGACGACAGCATCATCATCCGCATCGCCCGCTCTGAAATGGGCCAGGGCACCTTGACGGGCCTTGCGCAACTGGTCGCCGAGGAGCTCGACGCCAACTGGGCCAAAGTCAGCACCGAATACCCGACACCCGCCACCAACCTTGCGCGCAACCGCGTCTGGGGCAATTTCGGCACCGGCGGCAGCCAGGGCATCCGCCAGTCGAACGAATACGTGCGTAAGGGCGGCGCGGCAGCGCGCATGATGCTCGTGCAGGCCGCAGCCGATGAATGGAAAGTGCCAGTGGCCGAATGCCGCGCGGCCAGCAGCGTCATCACCCACACGCCAAGCGGCCGCACGGTGAGCTACGGCAAAGTGGCCGCTGCAGCCGGCAAACTCACAGCGCCCGCGCCTGCCGATGTGGCGCTCAAAGACCCGAAAGACTGGAAGCTGGCCGGCAAACGCCTGGCGCGGCTCGACACTGTGGACAAAACCACCGGCGCCCAGATCTACGGCATGGACCTGACCCTGCCCGGCATGCTCAACGCCGCCATCAAACAAAGCCCGGTCTTCGGCGGCAAGGTCAAATCCTTCAATGCGGCGGCAATCGCCTCAAGGCCCGGTGTGAAAAAGGTCGTGAAGGTTGGCGACAACGCGGTGGCCGTGGTGGCCGACACCTGGTGGCGCGCGCAGACGGCCTTGAACGCGCTGCCGATTGAGTGGGACAACGGCGACAACGGCAAACAGTCCAGCGCCGAATTCGCCAAAGTGATGCGCGCAGCGCTGGACGCGCCCGAAGCCGCCGTGGGCAACCAGAATGGCGACATCAAAACCGCCATGGCAGGCGCAGCCCGGAAGATCGAGGCGATCTACAGCTACCCGCACCAGAACCACGCCTGTATGGAAACCATGAACGCCACCGCGCGGTACACGCCGCAGCGTTGCGAAGTCTGGACACCCACACAAAACGGCGAAGCGGCGTTGGCGGCAACGGCGGAAGTGGCGGGCCTGCCGCAAGCGCAGTGTGATGTCTACAAAATGCACCTGGGCGGCGGTTTCGGCCGACGTGGCATGACCGACTACGTGCGCCAGGCGGTTTCCATCGCCAAGGAAATGCCGGGCACACCCATCAAGCTGATCTGGTCGCGCGAGGAAGACATGTTGCAGGGACGTTTCCACCCCACGTCGCAATGCAAAATGACGGCCGCTCTGGACGCGCAGGGCAACCTTACGGCCCTGCACATGCGGGTGGCCGGGCAGTCGATCCTGTCGCAGGTGGCGCCGCAAAACATCGTGAATTTTAAGGACCCAGTGGCGTTCCAGGGCCTGAACCCGCCCAGCCCAGAGGCGCAGTTCACCTACACCATTCCCAATTTGCTGATCGACCACGCCATCCGCAACCCGAATGTGCCGGTGGGTTTCTGGCGCGGCGTGAACCTCAACCAGAACACGATCTACGTGGAGAGTTTCATTGACGAAATCGCCCACGAGACCAAGCAGGATCCGCTGGCCTTGCGCCGCAAGCTGCTCACCAACATGCCCAAGGCACTGGCGGTGCTCAATGCCGTGGCCGACAAAGGCGGCTGGGGCAAACCGGCGGCGCCGGGCGTGTTCCGGGGCCTCGCGCAAACACACGGTTTTGGCAGCTACGTGGCCGCCTGCGCCGAGGTGTCGGTGGCGAATGACGGCACGGTGAAGGTGCACCGCATCGTCGCCGCCACGGATTCCGGCCACGCGGTGAACCCGCAGCAGATCGAAGCGCAGATTGAAGGCTCCTTCGCCTATGGCCTTTCGGGTGCGTTCTACCAGGAATGCACCGTGAAAGACGGCAAGATGGAGCAGGAGAATTTCGGCACTTACGACACCATCCGCATGGCCACCATGCCGGCGGTGGAGAGCATCGTGATGCCGTCTGGCGGCTTCTGGGGCGGTGTGGGCGAGCCGACCATTGCGGTGGCCGCGCCGGCCGTATTGAACGCCATCTTCGCGGCGACCGGAAAACGCATTCGCAGCCTGCCGCTGAAGAACCATGACTTGAAGCGCGCCTGAAACGCGGAGCGCACAATGCGCTCTGGCGGAGTATTGCGGGCCCTCGCCGGCGACCCTTGCCGGCGGGGGCTTTTTTCGTGAACGAACGCATTGAACAGCTGATGGGCCAGATGGCAACTCTGGAAGACGAGTTGCGCACGGCGCTGCATGAGCAGGAGAGCCGCATCTTTTTCCAGATCAAGGGCAAGCGGGTCGAATTTGAGCGTTCAGTCCGCGATGCGCACCGCAAGCTCAAGACCGGTTTTTTCCGCTGGCTGGTCACCAATCGGCCACAGAACCTGATCACCGGCCCGATCATCTACGGCATGGCCATCCCGATGGTGCTGCTGGACCTGATGGTCACGCTGTATCAATGGACCTGTTTTCCGATTTACGGCGTCACCAAGGTTCGCCGCAGCGATTACTTCGTGTACGACCGGTACCACCTGGGTTTTCTCAACTTCATCGAAAAATTCCACTGCACCTATTGCGAATACGGCAATGGCCTGATGAGTTACATGACGGAAATTCTGGCGCGCACCGAAGAGTATTTCTGCCCGATCAAACACGCCCACAAAATTCTCGGAACCCACGCGCGCTACCGGAATTTCCTCAGCTACGGTGACGCCAAAGACTACGCCGCAAAACTGGAGGCGTACCGGGTCGGCCTGGGCAAAGTCAAATAACGGGCGTCAACCGATTGCATCAGGCCATTTCGGCGACCACCCGCCCGATCAAAGTGCCGGCCTTAAGCTGGTCCAGGGTGTCTGAGATCCGGCTGGCGGCGCGCAGCTCCAGCGGCAGCGGCTTGATCTTGCCGGCTTTGGCCAGCGCCACAACCTCGCGCAATTCCTGCGGGCTGCCAACGTACGAGCCCTGGATCATGATGGCGCGTTGTACCGTGGGCACGATGGAAATCGCCGCTTCGCCACCGTAGAGCCCGCACACCACGTATTTGCCCCCCTTGCGCAAGGCCGCGTAGGCGAGTTGGAAGGTTTGCGCGGCGCCCACCAGGTCGATGGCGCCGTAAATCATGCCGCCAGACGCTGCGCCGATGGCCGCCTTGAGCTGGTCAAGCGCGTCGGCGGCGCCTGCGGCCACGGTGGCAGCAGCGCCGGCGGCTTTGGCCGCGGCGAATTTGTTGACATCCAGGTCCGCCACCACAATGCGTTCGTGCCCCAGGCCGCGCAACATCGCCACCGCCGAGAGGCCCAAACCGCCCGCGCCGAGCACCAGCACCCATTCGTCTTTGGGAATTGGCAACAGTTTCACGGCAGCCGAATAAGTGGTCAAACCCGAGCAGGCCAGTGTGGCGGCCCAGGCCGGGTCAACGCCAGTGGCGTCCACCAGATACCGCGGATGCGGCACGATCAAATGGTCGGCATACCCGCCCGGGCGCTGCACGCCGAGGTAACGCGGCGCCATGCAGTGGTTGTCCATGCCCTCCAGGCACCGGGCGCAGGTGCCGCAGCCGGTCCATGGAAAAACCAGCATGTCTTTGCCGATCGGTGCATTCTGGGCCTCCGGGCCGGCGGCAATCACCGTGCCATAAGGCTCGTGGCCCAGCGTGACCGGCAGCTTCATGCCGCGTTCCGACATGTGGAATTTCTTGCCGCCGCCCAAGTCAAAATAACCGTCGCGGATGTGCACGTCGCTGTGGCACACGCCACAAAACTTGATTCGCACCAGCACCTCGGTGCCCGTGGGTGTGGGCGTGGCGCGGATGGCAGCTTGCAGGGGCTTGCCCCATTCGACGACGTCATAACTTTGCATGGTGGTACCTTCAATTCAAACAGGGAGAAAAAACAAAAACTTTGCTGCGGATAACTTGGCGCAAAGTGTATGCCGGTTCAGGCGCTGGCCCGCACGACGAGCTCAAAGCCCAGATCGTGCACCGTCGAGTCCACCACTTGGCCGTCCTTGCCGTCCGGGTGATCCGTGTGATTCAGACGGGCCAACAGCATCCGCGCCGCGTCTTCACCCATGCGCCGCGTGGGCACCCGCACGGTGGTGAGCGCCGGTTCCATGGCCGCGGCGATGGCCAAATCCGCAAAACCGACAATGGCCAATTGCGCGGGCACTGCGATGCCCCGGCGCTGGCATTCCATCAAAGCGCCAGCCGCCAAGGCGTCGTTGCCAAAAAAGATTGCCTGCGGCAACTTGCCCGCTTGGGCGTACACCGCCACCACACGGCGCCCTCCTTCAAATGCTGCGCCCGCCTCAAGGCGATAAACCTGCAGGCAGGCGCCGCGCTGGCCCGTGAGCGCGGCCTGCACGCCCGCCAGACGCGCTGCCGAGCGCTCGTCCGGCCCGCCGGCAAAAGCAAGCTTCAGGCGCCCGCTGGCCAGCAGGTAAGCGCCGACCGTGCGGCCCGCTTCGAAATTGGAGAACCCGGCCACCATGTCAATCGGTTTGGCTGGCAAATCCCAGGTCTCCACCACCGGCACGCCGCTTTGGCGCAGGCGTTGGCGAGTCGCCCTTGAATGCACGCCGCCCGTCAACACCAGACCATCCACGCGCCGGCCGAGGAAGGCCTCCACCAGCGAGGCTTCAGTCGCCTCGTTGTAGCCACTTTGCCCCAGCAGCAACTGATAGCCACCCGCCGCCAGGGTGTCAGACAAGCCGTGCACGGTTTCGGCAAAGATCGAGTTGTCGATGGTCGGCACGATGGCGCCAATGATCCGGCTCTTGTTGGACGCCAGACTGCCCGCCGTGAGGTTGGGCACATACCCGGTCTTTTTGATCGCCGCCAACACGGCTTCCCGCGTGGTTTTGGTGACCTTGTCTGGCGTGTTCAACACACGCGAGACGGTGATCATTGACACCCCGGCCAGACGCGCCACATCGTCCATGCAGCTGCCGCCCGAGGCGCTGCGGCGCTTGCGTGCGGGCGTCGCTTCAGGCTTGGAGTGGGCGCCGGTTGACATGCGCCCGGACTTTACCGTAAAATTCATGTTAGCGCTAACATTTTTACATGCGAGGATTGCAAGGAAAACCATGATCACCCAAAAACACATCGACCAATACCGTGAAGACGGTTACACCATCGTCCCCGGCGTGCTGGACGAATTCACCCGCAAACGCATGAATGCCGTGCTGGCTGATCTGGTGGAAAACTCGCGCAGCGTCACCGCGCACACCGACGTGTATGACCTCGAACCCGGCCACAGCGCCGCCGACCCGCGTGTGCGCCGCATCAAGAAGCCGCATGTCGTCAACGGCGTGTTTTACGAATTCGCCCGCTCCAAAGCCCTCACCGATTGCCTGCAAGCCCTGATTGGCCCGAGCGGTCGCCTGTATGGCTCCAAGCTGAATCTGAAAGCGCCGGGTTTCGGCTCACCCGTCGAGTGGCACCAGGACTGGGCCTTTTACCCGCACACCAACGACGACGTGTTGGCCGTGGGCGTGATGCTGGATGACACCTCCGTTGAAAACGGCGCCATGTACGTGGTGCCTGGCACCCACAAAGGCCCGACGTTTGACCATCACGGGCCGGACGGCTATTTCATTGGCGGCATGGATCCGGAATCTTGCGGCGTCGATTTCTCCAAAGCAGTACCCTGCGAAGGCCCGGCCGGTTCCTGCTCGTTCCACCACGTGCGCCTGGTGCATGGCTCGGCGCAGAACACCTCCGCGCGCCCGCGCGGACTGCTGCTGTACGAAGTGTCAGCGGGTGACGCTTTCCCCATCATGGGCCTGGGCAGCGCTTACGTAAACTACGAGGGCTACAAAGATCGCCTGCTTTATGGCCAAGAGAGTATTGAGCCGCGTTTTCGCGAAACGCCTGTGCGCCTTCCACTGCCACCGGCCAAAAATCAAGGTTCAATTTACGAGAACCAGACCGCCGGCAAACGCTTCTTTGGTTTCGTCGATCCCGTCAAAGCGGCTACCTGAAGCCTTCGCCGCCCTCCCCTTATGAAAGCAACCATGACCTTCACCCTTCGCAACCTTTCAGGCTTTGCCTGCGGCCTCGCGCTGGCGCTGGCAGCGCTGCCCGCAGCGCAGGCACAGGACTACCCCAACCGTCCCATCAAACTCGTGGTGGCCTTTGGACCAGGCGGCGGCTCGGACACCCTGGCCCGCATGTTGGGGCAAAAATTGTCAGAGTCTTTCAAACAACCGGTCGTCATTGAGAACAAACCGGGCGCGGGCGGCTCGATTGGCACGCGCGAGGTGCAAAAGGCCGCGCCAGACGGCTACACGCTGATTCTGGCCACCAGTTCCACCCACGGCATCAACCCCTGGGTCATCAAAAACGTGGGTTACGACGCGATGAAAGACCTCACCCATGTCGCAGTGTTCGCCAACACCGACTATGCCCTGGCCGTACCCGCCAATTCGCCCTACAAAACCCTGGCCGATTTGGTGAACGACGCCAAAACCAAACAGGTGGACTACGCCAGCAGCGGCAACGGCAGCACCAGCCATCTGGCCGGGGCCTTGCTCGGCCAAATGAGCAAAACCCAAATGGTGCACGTGCCCTACAAGAGCAGCGACACCGCCCGTACCGACGTGCTGGGCGGCCAGGTCGCCTTCATGTTCGACAACACCGCCATCTTCCTGCCCCACGCCAAAGCGGGCAAAGTGCGGCTGTTGGCCACATCCGGCCTGACACGCTCGGGCGCCGCACGAGAGGTACCCACGCTGCACGAATCCGGCGTGCCCAATTTTGAAGTGATGGGTTGGTTCTCCGTCAGCGGCCCGGCCGGCATTCCACAACCCATCGTGGCCCAGCTCAACCGCGAAATCCAGCGCATCATGACCTTGCCCGACATCAAAGAGCGCATGGCGACATTGGGTTTTGACATCATGCCCATGGGTGTGGCCGAATCGCCCACCTACATTGGCAAACAACTCGCAGCATTCAAAAACATGGTGGACGCGGCTGGGGCCAAAGCGGAATAAGAGTAAGAACAGGAATTGCGCGATCGCCTTAGCCCATGGCCCAGAACTTCCTGGTCTATCAATCCCTGTGGGCCATGGAGCGGCGCAGTCCCGACGGCCAGGAGTGGTCGCTTGACGAAAAACTCGCCATGATTCACGAGGCCGGATTCGATGGCGCAGGTGTGCGCTTCGCCGACCGTGCCTTTGTGAAACCGGTGACCGACTTCCTGCGGGCCCACGGCATGGGCTGGCAGGCACAGGCCTACCCACGCACGGTAGACGACCTCAAACCCATCATTGACCACGTTCTGGAGTTCGGCGCCGACCACCTCAACGTGCAGCCCGATGTGCGACCCTACACACTCGAAGAGTGCTTGCCGCTCATCGACGGATGGCGCAGGCTGGCGGCAGACGCAGGCGTCAAGATGCAGATCGAAACGCACCGCAACCGCATGACGACCGATTTGTTCTTCACGCTGCGCCTGCTCGATCATTACCCCGACCTGCGCTTGACGGGCGATCTCTCGCACTACGTGGTGGGCCGCGAGTTTTGGTACCCCTTGACAGATGAAGACCAGTCCTTGATGCATCGCATCATCGACAACTGCTGGGGTTTCCATGGCCGTGTGGCCAGCCGCGAGCAAATCCAGTTGCAGCTCAATTTCCCGCAGCACCAGGGCTGGGTCAAAGTGTTCATGGACTGGTGGGAGAGGGGCTTTCGCCAGTGGAAGCTCAAGGCGGGCGCCGATGAAACCTTGACGTTCCTGTGTGAACTCGGGCCGCCTGAATATGCGATGACGGGGCCTGACGGTTGCGAGTTGTCTGACCGCTGGGCAGAAGCCATCCAGATGAAGGCCATGGTGCAAAACCTGTGGCGCACCCTCCCGTGATTGTTTTTTAATGAATGTTCATCAGGGCATCAAGCCCAAACGCGGCGTGCCACTTCGACCACCAGCTCCAGTTTGCGCCACTGGTCGTCTTCGGTGATGATGTTCCCCTCCACCGTGCTGGCAAAGCCGCACTGGGGGCTGATGGCCAAGTCATCGAGCGGGATCAATTTGGACGCGTCGTCGATGCGGCGCAGCAAGTCGTCGGCCGCTTCGAGTTTGCCAAACTTGGTCGTTACCAGCCCCAGCACCACCTTCACGCCGCGCGGCACGTGGCGCAGGGGCGCGAAATCGCCCGAGCGTTCGTCGTCGTATTCCAGCAGGAAGTGATCAACCTTCAAGCCGCCCAGCACCGCTTCGGCGATGCGCTCATAGCCGCCCTCGGCGATCCAGCCGCTTTTTGAATTGCCCCGGCACACGTGAATGCCAATGGCCGTGTCTGGCCC
>JANMMR010000277.1:0-5953 GCA_031373455.1 Rhodoferax sp. | reverse complement strand
CTGCGCCATCTTGCCGCTGGAAGAATCCATGCGCGCCATCAAGACGATGGCGCCCAGCGCACAGCTCAGGCCGCTGACCACATACACCGCCAGTTTGTACCAGCGGATGTTGATGCCCACCTGGCGCGCGCCCATTTCGTTAGAACCCATGGCGTAGACATAACGGCCAAGTTTGGTGCTGGAGAGGACGAAGGCCATCACCACGAAGAAGATGCCGGTGATCCAGATCGGCATGGGCACACCCAGCAAAGTGCCATAACCGATGAAGGGCATGGGCGCGGGCAGGCCGGCGTTGTCAAACCCGCCGGTCGCGTCAAAGGCCAGGCCGCGCCAGAGCGTCAAACCGCCCAGCGTGACGATGAAAGAGGGAATGCCGACAAAGGCAACCAGGTAACCGTTGAAAACACCCACAGCTGCGCCAATGGCCAAGGCGGCCATCATGGCAGCGTAAGGGTTGACGCCGAGTTTGATCATCAGGTGCCCGGCAATTGCGCCGGCCAGTGCCGTCAAGGCGCCGACGGCCAGGTCCACGCCGCCCGTCAAAATCACAAAGGTCTGGCCACCCGCCAGCAGGGCAATCACCGAAGCCTGCACCAGGATGTTGGAGAGGTTGCCGGTGGTGAGGAAGTAGGGCGAGGCGATACTGAGCAAGACGCCCAGCACCAGCACCGCGACCAGAGCGCCATACCATTCCTGGCGGGTCAATGTTTTCATAGTGAAATTAATTGGGGTCAGATTCCAATTAACTATGCAATCAACGCATAAATAATTGGAATCTGACCCCAATTAAATGGGGTCAGGGTGGTCATGTTAAGGCTTACTTCACTTTCATGAACTGCGCGACGCCGGAGTCTTTCGCGAACTGGTCCACATTGGCGGGCAACACGAGGAAGGAGCCGGTGTCGATGCGTTTTTCGACCGTTTCTTTTTTCGCTGCCTTGATGGCCGTCTCAACGCCGACTTTGCCGATTTTGGCCAGCATCTGCGCGGAGTTGGCTTGTTGCCAGCCTTCTTTCATCATGTCCAGGCCGCCGGGGGAGCCGTCAAAACCGGCGATCTTCACGTCGCCCGGCTTTTTGCCCGCAGCCAGCAACGCGGCTTTGGCGCCCAAAGCACCGCCGTCCCAGGCGCAGGCAATCACCTTGGCACCGGGGTTGGCGCGCAAAGCAGCTTCGACACCGTTTTGGGCCATGGTCTGGTCCCAGGTTGTGGGCACTTCGACCACTTTCACGTTCGGCTTTTTGGCTTTCAAACCGGCGAGGAAACCTTCTTTGCGCTCGCGGCCGGTCGATTGGGCCTGGTCGCCGGTGACGTAGATCACAGTGTCGGCGTCGCCAACTTGATCGGCAGCCCAGTCGCCTTGTGATTTGGCAGCGGGCACGTTGTCGGTGGCGACGTAGGAGGTGATGTCAGCGCCGGTGATGGCGGTGTCTACTGCCACCACGGGAATGCCGGCGGCCAGGGCCTTGGCGATGGCGGGGGCAATGCCTGCGCTGTCCACCGGCGCGATGGCGATGGCGTTGACTTTGCGGGTGATCATGTCTTCAACAATGGCCAACTGCTTGGAAAGCTCGCCTTTTTCAGCGGCCAGCTCGATCAGCTTGATGCCGGGGGCAGAGCCGCCAGCCTTGGCGCCGCCGTTGATGAGCGTCCAGCCCTCATTGGTGTTGCCATTGGTGATGTAGGCAATCGTCAGTTCAGGCGCGGCGGCAGCGGCAGGTGCTGCGGCTGGTTTGGCCTCTTCCTTTTTGCCGCAAGCTACCAGGGCGGCAGCCATCACGGCGGCAATGGCCAGTTGGCCGAACACGCGCTTTGAAGTCATCAGTAATCTCCTAGGGTTTAAGAAAGCAGTGGACGGTTAAAACATGGGTGAGCCATGCATCTGCTGGGAAATGATTAGACCGCACTTTGTATTAATTAAACCTAGTAGTTTTACTAATACATAATTGACCAAAAACTGGCATCCTTCGTGCTCACATACACAACGCAACAGCCATTTTCGACCAGACTTCAGCATGAACCTTTCCAACCAGCCCGTTCTGCACATCAGCGGCCTGACCAAACACTACGGCGGCGTCAAGGCACTCACCGGTGCCGATTTCAGCCTCCAGCCCGGCGAACACGCGGCCATTGTGGGCGACAACGGCGCAGGCAAAAGTACCTTCGTGCGCCTGATCACCGGCGTGGAGCGGCCCAATGAAGGCCGGATCGTGCTGGACGGCCAGCCGGTGAACTTCCACTCGCCGCTGGATGCGCGTGACCAAGGCATCGAAACGGTCTACCAGACGCTGGCCCTGGCCGAAGACCTGGACGTGCCAGCCAACATCTTTTTGGGCCGCGAGATCACGCGCATCAACCTGGGCCCTTTGTCAATTCTCAACCACGCGGCGATGCGCGAAAAATCAAAAGAAATGCTCGCCACCACCGGCGTGAAGATCCAGGATCTGAGCGAGAGCCTGCGCGGCATGTCGGGCGGGCAGCGCCAGTGCGTGGCCATCGCCCGCGCCGCCGGCTTTGCCAAAAAACTCATCATCCTGGACGAGCCCACCGCCGCGCTGGGGGTTGCCGAAACCGCAAGGGTGGAGGCCATCATCAAGGGCCTGAAACTGCAGGGCATACCGCTCATCATCATCAGCCACAACCTGCGCCAGGTGTTTGACCTGGCCGACCGCATCTGGGTGTTCCGCCAGGGGCGCATCATTTGCAGTGTGCTGCGGCGCGAGTCGACGCCCGAGGAAATCGTGGGCCTGATCACCGGTGCCATCGACCCGCAAAAACTGGGCCACGCCACCGTGCTGGGCCAGGAAGCGGCGGAGGCAGCCTGATGCTCAAAGGTATTGACCCGATCCTGACGCCCGAACTGCTGATGCACCTGTGCGCTATGGGGCACGGCGAATGGGTGGCCGTGGTGGACGCCAATTTCACGGCCGATTTTTTGGCCCAAGGCAAACCCCTGGTGCGTTTGCCGGGCTTGTCGCTCTTGCGAGTGAGCCATGCCATTCTTTCGGTTTTCCCGCTGGATGAATCCGTTAAGCGACCTGCCGCGTATATGCATGTGTGCAAGGCCGCTTTGGATCATCGAACGCCCGTTCAGCAGGCCCTTGTGGATCTGCTGGCAACTGACAGTGGGCCGGCCGGTCTGGCCGCAGATAAAATTGAGCCTGTTGAGCGTTTTGCCTTTTACGACCGCGTGCGCGCTTCAAGCCTGATTGTGCAAACGGGCGAAGCAGCCGCCTACGGCAACGCTCTGTTTGCCAAAGGTGTCATTCTGAATTGAACGCTGCTCCTGCTTTTACCCGCGACCCGCGCCTGATGCGCGGTTCAAACCACAATGGCATGCGCCAATTCAACGAGCGCATTGTGTTGCAGGCCGTTCGCCTGCATGGCGCAATTCCCAAGGCGGATCTGGCGCGGCTGACCCAACTGTCGACACAGACCGTCTCGATCATCGTCAACCGCCTCGAAGCTGATGGGCTGTTGGTCAAGCAGGATCGCATTCGGGGCAAGATAGGCCAGCCTTCGGTGCCGTTGGCGCTTAACCCGCAAGGCGCATTCAGCCTGGGGCTGCAGGTGGGGCGGCGCAGCCTTGAAGTGCTGGTGTCGGACTTTTTGGGCCAGCCCCGTCACCAACTTCAGTTCAACTACCCGTTTCCCGATCCCGAGGACGTGCTGCGCCATATCCGGCATGCCCTGGCCGAGATGGAAGGCCTGATGGCCGGAAATTGGCAACGGCTGGTCGGTATCGGATTGACTGCGCCCCTGTTCATGCACAAATGGCCTGATCTGCTGGGCGGCGAGGCTGGCGCTGCGCTGCAACGCTGGGAGCCGATTGACCTGGTAGCCGAAGTAAGGGCACTGACGCCGCTGCCGGTCGAATTTGCCAAAGACACGACTTCCGCCTGCATGGCCGAAATGTTGCAAGGCCAGGGGCGGGCCATCAGCAATTTTCTGTACGTGTTTGTGGGCACCTTTGTCGGTGGTGGTCTGGTGTTGGCCGGGCACATCATGTCGGGTCCTACCGGCAACGCCGGCGCCATTGGCTCGCTGCCCGCCGGACTGTCAAACGGTGCCCAAGGGCCATCCGGTAAACCGGACCAACTTCTGCAACTGGCCTCCGGCTGGCAGCTTGAACAGGCCCTGGAGGCCGCTGGTTTTGATCCCTTGCATGTGCATGACGACACGATCATGGAGCCGACATACGCGGCCATCGTCAACCCGTGGCTGGAGCAGGCGAGCCGCGCACTGGCCATGTGCATTGTCAATGCCACAGCCATGCTGGACCTTGATGCCGCCGTGATTGACGGTTCGCTTGGGCGCTCCCTGATCAATGCCCTGATTGACGCCACCCGCGAGCGCCTTGACGGGTACAACCTCGACGGTCTGAACCCGCCCAGTGTCGTTTCGGGGCAGGCCGGCGCACATGCCCGTGCGATTGGTGCGTCATTGTTGCCTTTGCACAAGCAGTTTTTCCCGGTGAAGGATATTTTCCTCAAGCAGGATTTGGTGTAACTTCCGGCTGATGAAGATCTACCTAGACTCTGCGGTTTCAAGCAGTTGGCGGCCGATGCCCGGCTGCCCACCCATTCAGGGCGTAACGACCAACCCGAGCCTGATTTTTCAGGCCGGGCTGGCGGTGAACCTGCCCACCTACCTGGATCTGGTTCGCGCTGCCGGTGAACACGCCATGCCAGAACTGATGCTGCAGTTGCCCAGCGGCGACCCCTCCCAGGCCCTGCACTGGCTGGACGCCTTGCGGCCGGCAGCGGCGCGTTACGGCGTGTCGCTCACCATCAAATTGCCTTGCCATGCCGACTGGTTGCCCTGCATCCAGGCGCTGAAGCAGGAAGACCAACCGGTATTGCTCACGGCCTTGTCGAGCCCGGTGCAACTCCTGTGGGCGCAATCGCTCGATGTTGATTTTGTCGCGCCCTATGTGGGTCGCCTGCAAGCACAGGGGCGAGACGTTTGGGCCTTGCTCGACGCCTGTGTGGCTGCGCAAAACGACGCAGACGCGCCCGGCCCGCTGCTTCTGGCGGCCAGTATCAAGTCGCCCGACGTGATGTCCAAACTCATGGCGCTGGGCGCCGCCGCTGTAACGCTGCCGCCTGCCAGCCTGGCGGCGTGGTCACAAGACCCGATGACCCAGGAAGCGATGGACCAGTTCGACCAGGACACTGTGTCGTCCAAGCGTTTCAATTAGCGCGCCGGGGTTCGCCGTTTTGCAGCTCCAGGATATTTTGTATTCCCAAGGATTTGGCACCCGCCGCGTTTGTGCCGGCCTGATTCAGCAAGACATGGTCGAGGTTTATGAATCACGGGAGGCCACGAGCCCCACAAGGCAAACTGAATCCGCCTGCGAATATCAGGCGCAGGGCCTGAGATTTCGGGTGCAGGGCGTTGACTGGGAATACCGCGAAAAGGCTTATTTGATGCTGCACAAGTCCGCCGGCACCGAGTGTTCGCAAAAGCCGTCAACCTGGCCCAGCATATACACGCTTCTACCTTCGCCATTGCGCCTGCGGCCGCAAAAATCGGCCGTGCAGGGTGTTCAGGCTGTCGGACGCCTGGACCAGGACACCACGGGGTTGCTGCTGCTCAGTGACGACGGCCACTTCATCCACCGCATGAGTTCGCCCAAAAAACACTTGCCCAAAGTGTATGACATCACCACCAAACATGCACTGGACGAGCGGCAGGTTGCGAGGTTGCTCGAAGGCGTGGTGCTCGACGATTCGCCCAAGCCGGTGCGCGCTGCGGCTTGCGAAATTACGGACAAAAGCGACAACCAGGACGGCGGATTCACGCACCTGCAGATGACGCTGACCGAAGGCAAGTACCACCAGGTCAAGCGCATGCTGGCGGCGGTGGGCAACCGTGTCGAAGGCCTGCACCGCTCGCGCATTGGTGCTTTGGAGTTGCCTGCCGATCTGTTGCCGGGGCAATGGCGTTGGCT
>JANMMR010000238.1:0-4478 GCA_031373455.1 Rhodoferax sp. | reverse complement strand
TTGTTGGCCCAGGCGTCTTCGCTCGGGCGCGCCACCATGTAGGTGGGCGAACGCTGCAGCATGGTGACGTGGCTGGCTTTTTTGGCCAGCTCGGGAATCAGCGTGACGGCGGTGGCGCCGCTGCCGATCACCAGCACACGTTTGCCGGCGTAGTCAACCGCGTCGCTCCACTGCTGCGGGTGCACGAGCTGCCCGCCAAAGTTTTCCATGCCCTCGAACGCCGGTGTGAATCCCTTGGCGTAGCTGTAATAACCGGAACACATGAAGAGGAAATTGCAGCTGATCTGCACCGGCGTCTTGCCGTCGCCGGTTTCGGCGGTGACGGTCCAGCGCGCCTCCGAGGAGCGCCAAGAAGCTGCCTTGACCGCGTGGCCGTAGCGGATGTTTTTCTCGATGCCGTGTTCTTTCGCCGTCTCCTGCAGGTAGCTCAAGATCGACGGGCCATCTGCAATCGCCTTGGCGTGTTCCCAGGGCTTGAAAGAAAAGCCGAGCGTGTACATGTCGGAGTCGGAGCGGATGCCGGGGTAGCGGAACAAATCCCAGGTGCCGCCCAGCGCCTGACGGCCTTCGAGGATGGCGAAACTCCTGCCCGGGCATTTGTCTTTCAGGTGGCAAGCCGCGCCGATGCCGGAGAGGCCGGCGCCGACGATCAACACATCAACATGTTCCATGGTCTGGGGGAGCTTGGGGTTGCGGTGCGCAACGAGGCCGCCAGAATAGCACCCGCCCTGCGCGAGCGCTGTCGCGTTGGCTGCGGTACGGGAACTCGCGCCGGCATTGCACCGCACTGCAGGCCATCACCTTGCAGGCAACCAATCGTACCCAAATTGGGGTTTATTGGGTCATTTGAGAGCGGATTTTGCCGTTTTGATGAAATTTTCGGCCATCAAGTCACGTATTATATGGATAGTTTGCTATTAATTTAATAGTAGTCTGCCATGGCACCAACGCCGTCCTTACATTTGATGACGTCTGGTTTGACACTGAAACGCACGGGGTTTATAACTCGCGCACCGCCACAAGCCAACAACAGAAGGGAGCGCCATGTACCGCAGACTTCAAGCCTTCGGCCACACCGAATGCCAACGCACGCAGTGCCGCGTACCCCCTTCGCCCGGCCTGATGAACAACCTGCTGCAACGCTGGACCAACCTCGTCGCCGAGGGCCGCTTGCCCAAAGACAGCACCTTCAAGCAGTGGTTTGATTTCTGGGTTTCGTCGCGGCGCGGCCAGAACTACTGGGGCCTGGACGACCAGCGCCTCGAACACGCGCCCAAAACCGCTGCCGCGCTGATCAGCCGGCCGAAGAAAAAACTCGCCGGTGTGGTGCGCACCATCGTCCTCTTGGTGGATTTCCCGGACCAGGCGCACGCCATGGAAAACAGCGCCCTGCATTTCCAGAACATGTTGTTTGGCCTGGGGCCACAGTTCCCTTCGGGCTCGATGCGCGAGTATTACCGCGGCATCAGCAACTTCAAGACCGGTGCAAACGCTGCGGGCATTGACGTGCAGGGCGCGGTGTTTGGCTGGTTCCGCATGCCGCACCCGCTCTCCTTCTACACCAATGACGAATCGGCCATGGGCGACACCTTCCCGCGCAACGCGCCGGGCATGGCGCGCGACGCGGTGCAGGCGGCGCTGGCTGCGGGTGTGGACTTCAAACCCTACGACGCGCTGGGCGAAAAACTCGTCACCGCGCTGTTTGTCATCCATGCCGGGCGAGGCGCCGAGGAGACCGGCAGCCGCGGCGACATCTGGAGCCACAAGTGGGCCATTCCCGGTGGCGTGGTGGTGGCGCCGGGCCTGCGCGTCACCACCTACCTCACGGTGCCGGAGGACTGCAAGGTCGGTGTTTGCGCCCACGAGTGGGGCCACCTGGCCGCGCGCTGGGCCGACTACTACGACACCGGCGAGAGCGAAAACATGACCAGCAACGGCCTGGGCAGTTATTGCCTGATGGCAGCCGGCTCCTGGGGCGACGGCGGCACCACCCCGACGCTGCCCAACGCCATGCTGCGCATGTTCCACGGCTGGATCACGCCGACGCTGGTGACCAAGACCACCCCGTCGCTCGCGCTGGCGCCGGCAGCCGAGGGCGGCCAGTGCCTGGTGATCCAGAACCGCAAAACCATGACCGAGCGCCAGTACATCATCGTGGAGTACCGCCGGCGCCAGTTCCAAGACAGCTTCCTGCCCGACGAGGGCATGGCGATCTACATGGTGGACGAAGCCATCCAGGACGTGAACGACGAAAACAACCTCGCCATCGAACTCATCCAGGCCGACGGCAAACGCGACCTGGCGGGCATATTTGGCACCGGCAACCCGGGCGACACGGGCGATTTGTACCCGCACAAAACCAAACGCATCGTTGGCAAGGCAACCAAGCCGCCCCTGAACCTGCCGGGCGGCAAATTCAGCGGCATCACGCTGCGGGTGAAGGGGCGTGCCGGCGACCCGCAGCTGATGCTGGACGTGACCTTCGCCTAGCGGGGCCTGGGCGGTCGGCCGTCCCTTTTGAGGTCAGCCGTCAGAGCGTGACCATCGCGGCGGTCCAGAACGCGTGGCCAAGCTCCGGGTGGGCAATGTCGTTGTGGGCGCCGGCCATGCCGCCGCCGTTGCGGATGACGCCGCTGCATTCGAGGTTGTAGATTTTTCCGGCGGCAAAGGGCAGCGCCTGGTCGGTCGACGTCAAGGCCAGCGGCACCGCTTCCACACCCGCGCCTTGCAGGCCCCAAGTGCCCACAGCGCCGTATTTGGGCAGGTCTTGCGCCATCGCCACCTGGCCGGCCACACCCGCCGCCAGCGGGTAGAGGCGGCCCACGGCGCTGTCGTGTTCAGACTGTGTCACCACAATCGGCCCGGCCACGGCGCCCTCGGCCAGCAGGCGCTGGAAATAACCCGCCTCCTTGGGCGCCGAGGGGATGCTCTTGCAATACGACCACAGCGAAAACGCGCCCTGCACCAGCAGCATGGAGTCAAGCGGGCGCACGCGCTGGCTGCCGGCTTTGCCAGCGGCCAGCGCCGACATCACGACGCAGCCAAAACTGTGGCCCATCACGTGAAAACGCACCTTGCGCTGGGCTGTGAGTTGCTGCAAGCGGGCCAGCAACTGGGCGCCGCCAGTTTCACCGAAAGTGCAGGCGCGCGCCTTCATTTGCCAGAACGACAACTGCGCCAGCGGCGACAACAGGCCGGATAAAAACGAGCCGCCAAAACTGGTCGCATCCTCCCGCGCGTTTTGGTAAGCGGCCTCGGCGTTGAAGGGTTCGCGGTCGTCGCCTGGTGCGCCGGCAACACCTGAGCCACCCAGGCCCGCTTCGGCGTTCAGTACCGCGTAGGCCTTGCGCGCCGCCTCGGGCAGGGTGGCCGGTTCGGTGTCGTCCAGCGCGCATTCAAAGAGCGTGCGCAGGGCCTGGCGGGCAGCCGGTGTGTCGGCGATGCTGGCCGCCGCGCTGTCAATCAGCGCCTCCAGACCGGCGCCCCCTTGCCCCACGGCAAACGACGCGGCCCCGCCAGCAGCCGTGCCCATGTCTTCACCGCCAAAGGGCAGGCTCGGCCAGTGCAGGCCTACCATCAGCGGCAGGAAGCCGGGACGCTTTTTGCGCATGACGGCCAAGTCGGTGACACACCCTGCGGCGGCTGAAATCCAGTCGCGGTATTGCCGCCGGGCCGCTTCGATGTCGCCCTTCCAGCCGTGGGAGAGCAGAAAGACATCCGTCACCGGCTGCTCGCCGAGTTGGCGGGCGACCACGTCGCTCATCAGGCCGTCCGGGTCGTCGGTGCGTTCGCGCCCCTCGGCGTCAAAATTCACCTGGTAAAAAATCAGGTCTGTGCCGGGAATTTTTTCGATGCTCATATTGCCTCCTGAAAATAACGGGGTTGAAAAAGGCCGAAAGTGAAAATCCTCAAGCGGAGCTGACTTGCAGGCGAACGGCCGGGTCGCCCACGATCACGTAACTGCGTGCGTCGTTGTTGGCGGTCCACAGCCCCGCCAGCAGTGCGTCGTTGCGTTCTGCGCCGAAGCGTTCGTCTTCCAGCGCGCCGTTCAGGGTGGCGGTGACGGCCGCGTATTTGTCGGCGAAATAATCCATCGCGGCGCCCAGCCGGCCCCCCAGCATGAGGCCCTCGAGCGCGCCCTCAAACATGGTCAGGTCGTCGCCCGCATCGGCCGAGGTGAACGAGTAGGTCCAGGCCCGCTCGACATGGCCCACCACGGCCAGCGCGCCGCCTTTGGGCAAACTCAATTGACGACGCGACAAGGCCGACAAAAAAGCATGCGGCGCGATGGCGTCACGAACTCCCGTCTTGTGGGCGTAGTCATCCAGCTTCGGGGTGCCTGCGCCGTAACAGGCGAAGTGAAAGGCGATCAGGCCGGACAGGTTTGCCTCGGCCGGCAAGTCCTCTGACGAGAAGTAGAAATCGCGGGGCACCGGGCCGCGGTGCAACACCGGCCCGGGCCAGTCCTGGCACAACAA
>JANMMR010000193.1:0-8022 GCA_031373455.1 Rhodoferax sp. | reverse complement strand
ACTGGATCCCCCGCGCCAGTTCGCGGACCCACGCCACCGCTCGTTCCACCACCCGGGCCACCGCCACCCGCGCCACCGCCGAAGCCACCTGCCCCCGCACCCATCCTCGGTGGCGGTGTGATCACGTCAACCTTGGCACCTTCGCGCAGGCGGTCAGCGCCATCGGTCACAACGCGGTCGCCGGCTTCGAGTTCACCCTGCACGCTGACCCAGTCGCCCTCGGCGGCGCCCATGCGGATGCGCCGGATCGCCACGTTGCTGTCGGGTTTGACCACATAGACAAACGTGCCCGCAGCGCCGCGCTGAACGGCCGCAGAAGGCACCGACAAGGCCGCCTCCAGCGTGTTGACCTGCAGCTTGATATTGACAAACTGGTTGGGAAACAGCGAGCCGTCGGCGTTGGCAAACTCGGCCTTGACCTTGATCGTGCCGGTAACCGGGTCGATGGTGTTGTCGGTGGTGCTGACCTTGCCCGTGGCCAGCATCGTGCGCTGTTCGCGGTCCCAGGCTTCCACGGTGAGCGGCTCGGTGCCCTTCAATTTGCGGGTGATCAGCGGCAGGTTCGACTCGGGCACCGAAAACACCACACTGATCGGCTGCGTTTGCGTGATGGTGACCAGCCCATTGGCGTCGCCCGCGCGGATCACATTGCCCAGGTCGGCTTGTTTGAGCCCGAGCCGCCCGCTGATGGGTGCGGTGATCTTGGTGTAACTGAGCAAAAGGCGGGCGTTGTCGACCTGCGAGTTGTCGGTGCGCAGGCTTGCCGTGAGCTGGTTCACCAGTGATTCCTGGGTATCAACCTGCTGTTTCGCGATGGAGTCTTTGGCCAGCAGGTCTTTGTACCGGGCCAGATCGAGCTGCGCGTTTTTCAGCGTGGCCTGGTTTTTGGCGAGTTCACTTTGGGTTTGCGCCAGCGCAATTTCATAACTGCGCGGGTCAATTTCTGCCAGCAGGGCCCCGGCTCGCACCATCTGGCCTTCCTTGAAGCGGATCGCCTTGAGTTCGCCGTCGACGCGCGCGCGCACAACCGCCGTATTGAGCGCGCTGATGTTGCCGATGGCCGCGAGAACCACCCGCACATCCTGCCGCTTGACGGTGGCCACCGTTACCGGCTGAACCCGGTTTGCGCCACCGAAGCGGCGCGCGGCGGCGCTGCCAGGTGCGGCTGAACCGGCCGGGCCCGGCGCACTGGCGCCATTCGCCGGCGATGAAGCGGCCGAAGAAGCTGCCGACTGCGGTGGGCCGGCCGTGGCTCCCGCTGTTGCTGCGAGGCTGGCCGGGCGTTGGCCCAGCCACCAGCCACCGGCGCCAGTGGCCGCAGCCAGGGCCAGCATCGCCAGCAGGCTCTGGCGGGTAAAACCGCGTTGCAGGGTGCGCAAGCCGCCAGAGAAGGGCTTGCAGTCAGAAGGGGTGAATTTCATGTTGGGGCAATTCTGTCATGCCCGCCCATTACAGCGCACCGCACTTTTGGCATGACCAAAGCGGTGTATTCCAAGGGTAAAGCTACTGTAAAGATCGGCTCAAGTGACCGCGTGCTTGCGGGCAAACTCAGGCTCGGCCCATTGCCGGGTGTCGAGAACCTGCTTCAGATGGCCTACCGCCTGCCAGACGTCTTCATAGCCCACGTACAGCGGCGTGAAACCAAAGCGCAAGAGGTCCTTCTGGGTGTCGCCGTCACCGGCTCGGAAATCGCCGATCACGCCGCGCGATATCAAGGCCTGCATCACGGCATAGGTGTTGGGCGCTGCACCGGCTGGCGCAGCGGCGAAAGACAACGAGACTTGCGAGCCGCGCAGCTGGTGCGGGAGCGGCGTTTCGATGGCCAGCCCGTTGCCCGGGCATAGTTGTTCGACGAGGGCGATGAACAGGTCGGTCAGCGCCAGCGATTTTGGCCGGATGGCGCCCATGCCACCCAAACCCTCGGCAGCCTCAAAAGTGCCCAGCCCGCAGTCCAGCGCCGCGAGGCTCAAGACGGGCGGCGTGCCACATTGAAAACGCGCGATGCCGGCCGCCGGTGCATAGGCCGTGGCGAATTCGAAGGGCGTCGCATGGCCAAGCCAGCCGCTGAGTGGTTGGCGAATGGGCGAGTCTTGCCGCGCAAGATGGCGGGTGTTTGCCCACACAAAGGCCGGCGCGCCTGGCCCGCCGTTCAAATATTTGTAGCCGCAGCCCACAGCGAAATCGGCGTTTGCGGTATTCAAATCGACCGGC
The DNA here is from genome assembly GCA_031373455.1 of Rhodoferax sp. Classification (GTDB taxonomy): domain Bacteria; phylum Pseudomonadota; class Gammaproteobacteria; order Burkholderiales; family Burkholderiaceae_C; genus JANYCG01. The sequence goes on along the minus strand of JANMMR010000193.1, from coordinate 5,811 downwards.
ACGGCTCCGGCGCTGTGCGAGAGGTCCCAAATGGCAAGCGCCCCTGCAGCGTGCGCATGGGCGGTGATGGATGCCATGTCCAGCAGGGCGCCGGTGCGGTAGTTGACGTGGGTCAGCATCAGCGCTGCGACATCCCGTTTGATTGCTGCCGGCAGCTCGGCCGCCTCCACCAGGCGCAGCTCGAAACCCTGCTGTTCACACAGGCTTTGGGCAATGTACAGATCGGTCGGGAAGTTGCTGCGTTCGCTCAGGACCACGTTGCGCCTCGGCGCGTCGTGGCGGCTGATGGCCATTGCGGCGCTGAGCACTTTGTACAGGTTGACGGATGTGCTGTCGGCCACCACCACCTCACCCGGCGCGGCGCCAATCAGGCGGGCGATGCGGTCACCCAGGGCCTGCGGCAGGTTGATCCAGCCGGCGCTGTTCCAGGACCGGATCAGGCCCTCGCCCCACTCCTGCGACACCACTTCGGCGACGCGAGTTGCGGTGCTTTTGGGCAAGGCACCGAGCGAGTTGCCGTCCAGGTAAACGATGCCTGCGGGCAGGGAAAACAAATCGCGCAGCGGGCGCAACGGGTCGGCCGCGTCCAGCGCCCGGCAGTCTGCCAGAGTCAACATCGCTCAGGCGACCCGGCCCAGCAGCAGGTATTCCATCAGCGCTTTTTGCGCATGCATGCGGTTCTCTGCTTCGTCCCAGACCACAGACTGCGGGCCGTCGATCACGTCGGCCTGTACTTCTTCGCCGCGGTGCGCCGGCAGGCAATGCATGAAAAGCGCGTCGGGTTTGGCCACGGCCATCATTTCCGCATCGACGCACCACTTCTCGAACGCCTTCTTGCGCGCCTCATTTTCTGCTTCGTAACCCATGCTCGTCCAGACATCCGTGGTGACCAGGTCGGCGCCCTTGCACGCCTCCAGCGGGTCGGTAAATACCTTGTAACTCTCGTCTGAACGGATGCCGGCCACAGACTGGTCCACTTCATAACCGCCCGGCGTGCTCACATGCACCTTGAACCCCAGGATTTCGCTGGCCTGCAGCCAGCTGTTGGCCATGTTGTTGCCGTCACCGACCCAGGCCACGGTTTTCCCGCGAATGCTGCCCCGGTGTTCGATGAAGGTGAAGATGTCCGCCAGGATCTGGCACGGGTGAAACTCGTTCGTTAAGCCATTGATCACCGGCACACGCGAGTGTTCGGCAAATTTCTCGATCTTTGTCTGCTCGAAGGTGCGGATCATCACCACGTCAACCATGCGGCTGATGACCCGCGCCGCGTCTTCGATCGGCTCGGCGCGACCTAGCTGGCTGTCGCCGGTGGTCAGGTGCACCACGCTGCCACCCATCTGGTACATGCCGGCCTCGAAACTGACCCGGGTGCGGGTGGAGGCTTTCTCAAAAAATCATCGCCAGCGTGCGGTCCACCAGGGTCTGGTGTTTTTCATACGCCTTGAATTTTTTCTTGATCAGCGCGGCGCGGGCGAACAGGTAGTCGTATTCCTCGGCGGCTAGATCGCTGTTCTGCAAAAAATGCTTCATTGCGGCGCTGCCAAGTGTTGCTTGATGAGCGGGCACAGGATGGCCACGATTTCGTCGGCTTCCGCAATCGACAAAATCAAGGGTGGCACCAGCCGCACCACGGTATCGGCGGTCACGCTGAGCAGCAGGCCTTTTTCAGCAGCTTGCGTCAGGATCACACCGCAGGGTTTGGCCAGGTCGATGCCCAGCATCAAGCCCTGGCCGCGGATTTCCTTCACGCCGCCATTGGCGAACTCGGCCGCCAATTCGCGCGTCAACGCGGCGCGCAGATGGTTGCCGACTTTGGCAGCATTGGCCAGCAGGCCTTCCTCTTCCATGATGCGGATGGTTTCAATGCCGGCGCGCATCGCCAGCGGGTTGCCGCCAAACGTGGTGCCATGGTTGCCGGGCTGGAAAATGTTGGCCGCCTTCGGGCCGGCCACCACTGCGCCAATCGGCACACCCGAGCCCAGGCCTTTGGCCAGTGGCATCACATCGGGCGTGATGCCGGCCCATTGGTGGGCAAACCACTTGCCGGTGCGGCCCATGCCGCATTGCACCTCGTCGATCATCAGCAGCCAGTCGTTCTCGTCGCAGATTTTGCGCACCTCACGCAAATAGTCCATGTGCATCGGGTTCACGCCGCCTTCACCCTGGATCGCCTCGAAGAAAACCGCCACCACGTTCGGGTTGCCGGCCGTGGCTTTTTTCAGCGCTGCCACGTCGTTCAGGGGAATCCGGATGAAGCCCTCCACCAGCGGGCCAAAACCCTGCTGGATTTTCGGGTTGCCAGTGGCGCTGAGCGTCGCGATGGAGCGGCCGTGGAAGGCTTTGTCATAGACCACGATCTCCGGGCGTTCAATGCCCTTGTCGTGGCCAAATTTGCGCGCCAGCTTGAGCGCCGCCTCGTTGGCTTCCAGCCCGGTGCAGCAGAAGAAAACATTCGTCATGCCGGACAGTTCAACCAGCTTTTTGGCCAATATTTCCTGCCCCGGCACGTGGTAGTAGTTGGAACTGTGGATGATTTTGGCGACCTGGTCCTGCAAGGCCGGCACCAATTTGGGGTGGTTATGCCCCAGCGTGTTGACCGCAATGCCGCCCAGGCCGTCCAGATACTGCTTGCCATTGACATCCCACACGCGGCAGCCCTGGCCGTGCGACAGGGCAATGGGCACGCGCCCGTAGGTGTTCATCACGTGCGGGGAGGCGGCGGTGATCTGGGTCTCTGCGGGTTTGGCGACAGCGTTCATGTTTTGGCTCCTGGAGGGCACTTCAAACCAACTGAAAATAAAACCGGCCCCAAGGGAAGGGCCGTTGGAGGTTCATTTTAGGCACATCACCTGCTCGCGTTTTTTGACAATTTCACATCACAGCAATGCGTGAAACTAGAATTGGCGCATGGGTCCCGGCACAGCAAAAGAAGTTTTCATACTGGGAGTCACCAAAGGAGGCAAGGCCTTTCGCCCCAGCGACTGGGCCGAACGCCTGGCCGGCGTGATGAGCCAGTTCCGCCCCGGCGCTGGCGGGCCAACCCGCTTGCCGGGCAGCCACTTGGGGTATTCACCCTGGTGCGTGCCCACCGCATTTGGCGACGTGAAATGTGTCATCGTGAACCGCGAGCTGCGCGACTTCAACGTGATGGCCTGGGACTTTTGCCTCAACTTCGCGCGGGACAACGACTTGCAAATGCAGTTTGAGGCGCCCGGTAAAACCTCCGTTGCCGAATCTGAGGCAATCTTGGGCACAAAAAAACCACCCGAAGGTGGTTGATCTGATTTTCTTTGCTTTGCTGACAGCGCACCCGTTGCAAACGGCAGACTGGTTACTTTTGCAAGTGAACCGGCCCGTGCGGTGATTCTTTCGAATCGGGGGCTTGATCTCTGCGGATCAGGCGGCTGCCGGAGCAGCCAGAGCGAGCGCTTTCACGCGCGTTGACAGGCGGCTTTTATCGCGCGCTGCCTTGTTTTTGTGGAAGATGCCTTTGTCGGCCACGGTGTCAACCACGGCCTGCATTTTGGCAAACGCCTCGGTCGATTTGGCCTTGTCGCCAGTGGCAACGGCTTTTTCGACGTTTTTCACGGCGGTGCGGTACTGTGAGCGCAAAGACGTGTTGGCGGCGTTGATTTTGACGTCCTGACGGACGCGTTTGCGGCCCGACGCCAGGCGCGGGTTCTTTTTCTTAGGTTTCGTAGATGCCATAAATAGTGTTCCTTGTGTCTGAGGATGATGCCAGCAAAGCTCTCCATTCTACCGCTTTTGGCAGCAGCGATCCAGACGGTGCCGGCAGGCACCTCGCTACACTCTGCGCCGTGTCTTTGCTGAAATCCGCCTCCGTCATTTCCCTGTTCACCCTGGCCTCGCGCGTTGCGGGCCTGATCCGCGACCAGCTTTTTGCTGCTTTTTTTGGCGCCAGCGCCCTCACCGACGCTTTTTACGTCGCCTTTCGCATCCCCAACCTGTTTCGCCGCCTGTTTGGCGAAGGCGCTTTCAGCCAGGCCTTTGTGCCGATGCTGGCGTCCACCCGGGAGCGTGAGGGCGAGGAGGCCGCGCAAAACCTGATCGACAAAATCGCCACCGTGCTGGTCTGGGTGCTGGTGGCCACCAGCGTGCTGGGCGTGCTGGGTGCGCCGCTGCTGGTGTGGGCCATGGCGGGCGGCCTGCAAAAAGACCCGCAGGCCTGGAACGCGGCGATTGTCATGACGCGCTGGATGTTCCCCTACATCTTCTTCATCTCGCTGGTCTCGTTCGCCTCGGGCATTTTGAACACCTGGCGCCAATTTGCCGTGCCGGCTGCCACGCCCGTGCTGCTGAACCTTGCCATGATTGGCGCCACGGTGCTGGGCACGCCCTGGTTCAAAGACATGGGCATCGAGCCGATTTACGCCCAGGTGGTCGGCGTGATGCTGGGCGGCGTGTTGCAACTGGCGGTGCAGATTCCGGCCTTGAAGCGCTTGGGCCGCTTGCCGAGTGTGGGCGCCGGCTGGCAAAAATTCAAGGCCGCCTGGCAAGACCCGGCGACGCGCCAGGTGGGCGCGCTGATGGCGCCGGCGCTGCTGGGCGTGGGTGTGGCGCAAATTTCGCTGTTCATCAACACCCAGATCGCTTCGCGCCTGACCAGCGGCAGCGTGACCTGGCTTTCCAACGCCGACCGGCTGATGGAATTCCCCACCGCGTTGCTTGGAGTGGCGTTGGGAATCGTGCTGATGCCGCAGTTGAGCAAAGCCAGTGCGGGCGGCCACGATGACCAGTATTCGGCCCTGCTGGACTGGGGTCTTCGCATCGTGGTGCTGCTGGCGGTGCCGTGTTCAGTGGCGCTTTTGGTGTTTGCCAAGCCGCTGGTGGCGGTGATTTTTCAATACGGCGCCTACACCGAGTTTGACGTGCAGCAAACCTCGCTGGCGCTGATGGGCTGGGGTACCGGCCTCGTCGGTGTGGTGGCAATCAAGGTGCTGGCGCCGGGTTTTTACGCCCACCACGACATGAAAACGCCGGCGCGCATTGCCATCGGCGTGTTGATCCTCACACAAATCCTCAACATCTTCCTGGTGCCCCTGTTCCTGCACGCAGCGCTGACGCTGACCATCGGCATTGGCGCGCTCGTCAACGCCTTGTGGTTGCTGGTGGGCCTGATCCGGCGCGGCAATTACAAGCCGGTGGCGGGCTGGGGCTTGTTTGCGCTGCAGGTGCTGGCAGCCAGCGTCTTGATGGCGGTGTTTCTCATGTGGGCTTCGGGCGCCGTGGCGTGGACCCGATTGCCCGGCCAGAACTGGCAGCGGGTAGGCCTGATGGCGCTGGTGATCAGCGCTTCAATAGCTATATACTTCATAGCGGCTTGGGGCGCTGGCCTGAAACTGCGGCAGTTTCTGCGGCGTTGATCTGCTGGCCCCTGCGGCGTTGATCCGCTGGTCAATTTGGGAGCAAAATGCGTTTGAAGTCATGAGTTTTCAACAATGAATCTGTCATACGACTCGCCTTCGCCACTCTCGTACTTTGCGACACTGGTCCAAAGTGATGACGGCTTTCCACTCCTCGAGACCGCCATCAGCCTCGCGCACGACGAGTACCCAGCGGTGGCGCTGCGTGGTGGCACGCCGTTATCGGTGGCGCGGACAGTGAAGTGGTAGTCGCCTGGCGGCTGGTTGGCTGGCACGGTCCAGCGGAACTGGCCGCTGCTATTGGTTTGAACGCCCGACACCCCAAACTCGAATAAGTAGGTCAGCGTGTGTCCGTCGGGATCTGTCGCAAGGAAGGTAAGTGGACGCCCATTAATAATATCGGTCGATTGACCAGGCTGGAGAG
>JANMMR010000176.1:0-2937 GCA_031373455.1 Rhodoferax sp. | reverse complement strand
CAATCCGCTTGAGCGCCAAAAAAATCCACTGGCGTTTGCCGTCAATCCCGCGTGGCGCGCCTTTGCACACAGGCGATGTAGGCCTCGCCATCGGGCGGCCGCCCGGCGCGCTGGCTCTCCCACACCATCGTGCCCAGGCACTCCATCGCAGCGTGGTGCGCGTCGTGCAGCGAATCCAGCCGGGCCGTCAGCAACTCCACCGCCTGGCGGATGCCGCGCGGCTGGTCAATGCTGCATTGCTCGCTGATCGTCAGGTGCATCGAGAGGTGCAAAAACGCGCTGGTTGTGCCGCTGGCCCCTTGCAGCGCTGGCGCGCTGGCGGCCAGCGCCATGTTGCGCAGCGCGGCCTCCACATCCGACAGCTCGGCGTGGTATTCGGGGTGCTCGTCGATCCACAAACTGGCGATGGTCTCGATCGCCTCCATCGGTTGCTGCGCGAGCGCCTTGGCGTACACCGCGCAAAAGAAACGGCGCACGTCGGCTTGGGAGGGTTGAAACAGCATGGCGCCATTGTCTTACGCTCTTGCGGCGCGTCCCCATAGCGCGCGAACGGCGATGGCCATGAAATCCGGAAGTGTCCCTAGAATCAAGCTACCATGATCAATAAGATTGCAAATTCCGTCGAAGCCGCGCTAGCGGGCGTGCAAGACGGCGCCACCGTCATGATCGGCGGCTTCGGCACGGCCGGCATTCCCGACGAGCTGATTGACGGGCTGATCGCCCAGGGCGCCAAAGACCTCACCGTGGTCAACAACAACGCCGGCAACGGCGAGACCGGCCTTGCCGCTCTGCTGAAGGCGGGCCGCGTGCGCAAGATCATCTGCAGCTTTCCGCGCCAGGCCGACTCGCAGGTGTTTGACGGCCTGTACCGCAGCGGCAAGCTGGAGCTTGAACTGGTGCCCCAGGGCAACCTGGCCGAACGCATCCGCGCGGCGGGCGCCGGCATTGGCGCGTTTTTCACGCCCACCGGTTTTGGCACCGAGCTGGCCAAAAACCGCGACGGCAGCCCGAAGGAAACGCGCGAAATCAATGGCAAACAGTACGTGCTGGAGCTGCCCATTTACGGCGACCTGGCGCTCATCAAGGCCGAGCGCGGCGACCGCTGGGGCAACCTCACTTACCGCATGGCGGCGCGCAACTTCGGCCCGGTGATGGCCATGGCCTGCAAGAAAACCGTGGCCGCCGTGCATGAAGTCGCGGCGCTGGGCGGGATCAACCCCGAGCATGTGGTCACGCCCGGCATTTTTGTCAGCCAGGTCGTCAAAATCACCCGCGTGGCCACCCAGGCCGGCGGCTTCAAGGTGGCAGCATGACTAACTATAAAAAACGCAGCAAAGACGAGCTCGCCAAACGGATCGCCCGGGACATTCCCGAAGGCGCCACGGTGAATCTCGGCATCGGCATGCCGACGCTGGTGGCCAACCACATGGAGGCGGGGCTTGAAGTCTTGCTGCACAGCGAAAACGGCATCCTCGGCATGGGCCCGGCACCGGCGGCGGGCGAAGAAGACTACGACCTCATCAACGCAGGCAAACAACCTGTCACCCTGCAAAAAGGTGGCGCGTTTTTCCACCACGCTGATAGTTTTGCCATGATGCGCGGCGGCCACCTCGACATCTGCGTGCTGGGCGCGTTCCAGGTGTCGGCCACGGGTGACCTGGCCAACTGGAGCACCGGCGAGGCCGGGTCGATCCCGGCCGTGGGCGGCGCGATGGACCTGGCCATTGGCGCGAAACAAACCTGGGTCATGATGGACCTGCTCACCAAAAAGGGCGAGAGCAAAGTCGTCAAAACCTGTAGCTACCCGCTCACCGGCATTGGCTGCGTCAAACGCATTTACTCTGAACTTGCCACGCTGGACTGCACGCCTGGCGGGCTCAGGCTGGTGGACAAAGTAGACGGCTTGGGCCACGCCGAGCTTGAAGCCTTGATCGGCTTGCCGGTGCAGGCTTGATGCACCTTCTTTTTTCTGTTTTCACTTTCACATTCACTTACGAGCACAAACCATGACCACACAAGCTTTCATCTGCGACGCCATCCGCACCCCCTTCGGCCGCTACGGCGGCGCCTTGAGCAGCGTGCGCACCGACGACCTGGCCGCAGTGCCTCTCAAGGCGCTGATGGCGCGCAACCCGAATGTGGACTGGCTGGCGGTTGCCGACGTCATCTATGGCTGTGTGAACCAAGCCGGCGAAGACAACCGCAATGTGGCGCATATGGCGAGTTTGCTCGCGGGCTTGCCGATGGAGTTGCCCGGCAGCACGGTGAACCGCCTGTGCGGCTCGGGCATGGACGCTGTCGGCACGGCGGCGCGGGCCATCAAGGCCGGTGAAGCCACGCTGATGATCGCTGGCGGCGTCGAGAGCATGAGCCGCGCGCCCTTTGTGATGGCCAAGGCCGAAAGCGCCTTCAGCCGCAGCGCGCAGATTTTTGACACCACCATCGGCTGGCGTTTCGTCAACAAACTGATGAAAGAAAAATATGGCGTTGACGCCATGCCCGAGACGGCAGAGAACGTCGCCAACGACTACAAAATCAGCCGCGAGGATCAGGACAAGATGGCGCTGGCCTCGCAGGTCAAGGCCGTGGCGGCGCAAAAGTCCGGCTTCTTTGAAGCCGAGCTCACGCCGGTGACGATTCCGCAGAAGAAGGGCGACGCCATCATCGTCAACAAAGACGAACACCCCCGCGAGACCAGCATGGAAGCGCTGGCCAAACTCAAGGGCGCTGTCAAACCCGAAGGCAGCGTGACGGCGGGCAACGCCAGCGGCGTGAACGACGGAGCGTGCGCCATGCTGATTGCGTCTGAAGACGCCGCTAAAAAGAACGGCCTGACCCCCCGCGCCCGCATCGTCGGCATGGCCACCGCCGGCGTGCCGCCGCGCATCATGGGCATTGGCCCTGCGCCCGCCACGCAGAAAGTGCTGGCGCTTACGG
>JANMMR010000169.1:0-15494 GCA_031373455.1 Rhodoferax sp. | reverse complement strand
TTCAGACCGTCAGGCGTCCTGGCTGTCAAGTGTTCAAGTGGTAAAGCGGGATTCAAGAAAACCATTTTTCTTGGTGACGCGGTCCAGCTCGAGCAATGTTTCCAGCAGGGCTTTCATGTGTTTCAAGGGCACGGCGTTCGGGCCGTCAGAGAGGGCCTCCGCCGGGTTCGGGTGTGTTTCCATGAACAAACCCGCAACACCCACCGCCACGGCGGCGCGTGCCAGCACCGGCACCATCTCGCGCTGGCCGCCGCTGCTGGTGCCTTGCCCACCGGGCAGTTGCACGGAGTGCGTTGCGTCGAACACCACCGGCGCATTGGTTTCACGCATGATGGCCAGCGAGCGCATGTCGCTTACCAGGTTGTTGTAGCCAAAACTCGCGCCGCGTTCGCAGGCCATGAAGTTGTCTTCAGGCAAACCCTTTTCACGGGCGGCTGCACGCGCTTTGTCGATGACGTTTTTCATGTCGCCGGGCGCAAGGAACTGGCCTTTCTTGATGTTCACCGGTTTGCCCGACTGCGCCACGGCGCGGATGAAATCGGTCTGGCGGCACAGGAACGCCGGCGTTTGCAACACGTCTACCACGCGGCAAACCTGCTCAATCTGGTCTTCCGAATGGATATCGGTCAATACCGGCAGCTTCAGCTCGCGCTTGACCTTGGCCAGAATCTCGAGGCCCTTGTCGATACCGGGGCCTCGAAAGGTGCTGCCGCTGGAGCGGTTGGCTTTGTCAAAACTGCTCTTGAAGATGAAGTTGATGCCCAGCGCGGAAGTGATTTCTTTCAGCGTGCCAGCGGTGTCCATCTGCAATTGCTCGGACTCGATGACGCAAGGGCCAGCAATGAGAAAAAACGGCTGGTTTAGTCCGATCTCGAAACCACACAGCTTCATGTCAGGCAACCGCTTTCAAAACGACGCCGGCGGCCTGGTGGTCTACCGCGGCCTTGATGAAGGCGTTGAACAACGGGTGCCCGTCCCACGGCGTGGATTTGAATTCGGGGTGGAACTGCACGCCAACAAACCAGGGGTGAACCGACTGCGGCAGCTCGACAATTTCGGTGAGTTGTTCGCGCTGCGTGAGCGCCGAAATCTGCAGCCCGGCACTGCGCAAGCGGCCCAGGTAGTTCACGTTCGCCTCGTAGCGGTGGCGGTGGCGCTCGGTCACCACATTGCCGTAAATCTGGAAGGCCAGGGTGTCGGCGGCCACGTCTGAGCTCTGTGCGCCCAAGCGCATGGTGCCGCCCAGGTCGGAGTGTTCGTCGCGGGTCTTGATGCTGCCGTCAGCGTCTTTCCACTCGGTGATGAGGGCGATGACGGGGTGGGCGCAGCCTGGGTCAAACTCGGTGCTGTTGGCGCCTTCAAGGCCGGCCACGTGCCGCGCGAATTCAATGGTGGCAACCTGCATGCCCAGGCAGATGCCCAGGTAAGGCACCTTGTTTTCACGGGCGAACTGGGCCGCGCAGATCTTGCCTTCAATGCCGCGTTTGCCAAAACCGCCAGGCACCAGCACGGCGTCAAATTTGGCGAGCTGGGAGACGTTTTTGGAGGAAATGGTTTCCGAGTCGACGTAATCGATCTTCACGCGCACGTGGTTTTTCATGCCGGCGCGGCGCAGCGCTTCGTTGAGTGACTTGTAGCTGTCGGAGAGGTCTACGTATTTGCCGACCATGGCGATGTTGATTTCGCCTTGCGGATGCTCGGTTTCATACACCAGGTCGTCCCAGCGCTTGAGGTTGGCCGGCGGCGTGTTCAGGCGCAGTTTGTCGCAAATGAGGCCATCGAGGCCCTGCTCGTGCAGCATGCGCGGCACCTTGTAAATCGTGTCCACATCCCACATGCTGATCACGCCCCACTCGGGCACGTTGGAGAACAGCGAGATTTTGTCGCGCTCTTCTTTGGGGATGGGCCGGTCGGCGCGGCAAATCAACGCGTCGGCCTGAATGCCGATTTCGCGCAGCTGTTTGGCGGTGTGTTGCGTGGGTTTGGTTTTGAGTTCGCCGGCAGCGGCGATCCAGGGCACGTAACTCAGGTGCACAAAGGCTGAATTGTTCGGGCCCATTTTCAGGCTCATCTGGCGCACGGCTTCGAGAAAGGGCAGCGATTCGATGTCGCCCACGGTGCCGCCGATCTCAACGATGGCCACATCCACCGCCTCGGGTGTGCCGAAACCCGCGCCGCGCTTCACAAACTCCTGGATCTCGTTGGTGACGTGCGGGATCACCTGCACGGTTTTGCCCAGGTAGTCGCCACGGCGCTCTTTTTCGAGCACGCTCTTGTAGATTTGACCGGTGGTGAAATTGTTGGCCTTCTTCATGCGCGTTTCGATGAAACGCTCGTAATGGCCCAAATCCAGATCGGTCTCGGCGCCGTCGTCGGTGACAAACACCTCGCCGTGCTGAAACGGCGACATCGTGCCCGGATCCACGTTAAGGTACGGGTCGAGCTTGATGAGTGTGACTTTGAGGCCTCGCGATTCGAGGATCGCAGCGAGGGAGGCTGAGGCGATTCCCTTGCCAAGGGAAGACACCACACCGCCGGTGACGAAGACAAATTTGGTCATGTCAGAGGGAGCGTTTTGCGCTCCTTGGGTGGGAAATTGCGATTATAAAGGTCTGATACATTGCGCCCATGAATGATTTGGCAAAAAAGCACATCGTCCTGGGCCTTTCGGGCGGCATCGCGTGCTACAAAGCGGCCGAATTGTGCCGCGCGCTCGTCAAGGAGGGCGCTACCGTGCAGGTGGTGATGACCGAAGCGGCCGGACAATTCATCACACCGGTGACGATGCAGGCGCTCTCCAATCGCACGGTCTACGGCTCGCAATGGGACGCACGTGAGCCGAACAATATGCCGCACATCAACCTCTCGCGCGAGGCCGACGCGATCTTGATCGCCCCGGCGAGCGCCGATTTCATGGCCAAGTTGCTGCATGGCCGGGCGGATGACCTGCTCAGCCTGATGTGTCTGGCGCGGCCGCTTGACAAGGTGCCGCTCCTGATCGCCCCCGCGATGAACCGCGAAATGTGGGCGCACCCCGCCACGCAGCGCAACATGGCGCAGTTGCAGGCCGATGGTGCGACGCTGCTGGGCGTGGGCAACGGCGACCAGGCCTGCGGCGAAACCGGTGATGGCCGCATGCTGGAGCCGCAGGAACTGCTCGAAGACGTGGTTGCGTTTTTCCAGCCCAAAACATTGCGCGGCCACCACGTGCTGGTGACCGCCGGGCCGACTTTTGAGGCGATTGACCCTGTGCGCGGCATCACCAACCTCTCCAGCGGCAAAATGGGTTTTGCGATTGCGCGGGCGGCGCGCGAGGCGGGGGCAGAGGTCACGCTGGTGGCGGGCCCGGTGCACCTGCCCACGCCGCGCGGAGTTGCGCGCATCAACGTCAGCTCGGCGCTTGAAATGCAAGGCGCGCTGGTTCAGCCTTGCCGCACGGCGAGTGTCTTCATCGCCACAGCGGCCGTGGCAGACTGGCGGCCGGCCAACTGCGCCGACCAGAAAATAAAGAAAGACGGCACGGGTGCGGTGCCGGTTTTGCAGTTTGTTGAAAACCCCGATTTGCTCGGCGAAATCGCGGCTTCAGAGCGCGCCAAAAGCGGAAAACTCTTCTGTGTAGGCTTCGCGGCAGAGAGCCATGACCTCTTGAAGCATGCGCAGATCAAACGCCTGAAGAAGAACGTGCCGCTGCTGGTGGGCAACATTGGTCCGGCCACCTTTGGACAAGACGACAACGCGCTGCTGCTGGTCGACGCCCACGGTGCCAAAGAACTTCCGCGCGCCTCCAAACGCGAACTGGCGCGCCAGCTGATCGCCGATATCGCTGGTCGCCTGGCGGCCAAACCCTGAACAAAAACAAGCCCCATGAATGTTGACGTCAAAATATTGGATCCGCGCCTGGCCGGCAACCTGCCCGAATACGCCACGCCGGGCAGCGCCGGGCTGGACCTGCGCGCCTGCCTGCAGGAGCCGCTCAAACTGCAAGCCAACGCATGGCAACTGGTGCCCACCGGCATCGCGATCCACCTGGCCGATGTGGGTTTCGCCGCGTTGATCCTGCCGCGCTCAGGCCTGGGACACAAACACGGCATTGTGCTGGGCAACCTTGTGGGGCTGATCGACAGCGACTACCAGGGCCAGCTGATGGTGAGCGCCTGGAACCGCAGCGACACGCCCTTCACCATCGAGCCGATGGAACGCATCGCGCAACTGGTGATCGTGCCGGTGGTGCAGGCGACGTTCAATGTGGTGAACGAGTTCCCGGCGAGTGTGCGCGGCGAGGGTGGTTACGGCTCAACCGGAAAAAAATAACAAAGTTAACAAGGGTGTTAACGTTTTTGCTTTTTTGACCCATTTTTACCAATAATTAACATGGGTGTTAATTATTTTTGATTTTTGACGTGAATTTCTTGAATTTTAAGGTTTTTGAGCTTCCAAGTCACATGAAATGGCCATTGTTTGCTATAAATAGAATAGCATTCATTGTTTGCACTGATCTTGGTGAGCCAGTGATCGTGAATTGATCGATCCAGCGGAATGAATCGCGAAGGCTGCCGCGCCGCCCCTCAATGCAAAGTCGGCAGGCCCGGCGTGTCGCCGCCCATCGGCTCGATGCGGAAGAAGCCGGTGCCGGCGGTACCTGCGCCAATTTCGGCTTCTGTGGCTTCGCGCACGTCTTCCACCTGCAGCGCCAGGCGCAGCGCGATGCCGGCCAGCGGGTGGTTGCCGTCGAGCACCACGTGTTCGGGGTAAATTTCGCTCACGCTGTACAACACGTCTTTGGGAATGTCGGCGCTGCAGCCGGCGGGCAGCGATGCCCCTTCAAACGGCATGCCTGGTTCGATGTCTTTGGGAAACAGCTCACGCGGCTCCAGAAACAGCAGCTGGTCGTTGAAGTCACCAAAGGCCTGCTCGGGTTCGAGGTGCACCGTGAGCTTGGCGCCCTTTTCATGCCCTTGCAGCGCTTCTTCGATTTTTTGCAGCAGGTCACGCCCGCCCACGAGAAACTCCACCGGTTCATCGAGCACGTCGAGTACTTCACCGAGCGTGTCCTTCAGGGTCCAGGTCAGCGCGACGACACATTGTTCTTTGATTTCCATAGGAGAATTGTCGCAGTTTGACGGGCTGATTTCCAGCGCGTCACAACCTGCATCGATCGGAAAACCGGATGGACACCACGAAACCGCTGGCGCTTTTGGGCAATCTGAGCGCGCAGACCTTCATGAAACGCCATTGGCAAAAGAAGCCGCTCTTGATCCGCCAGGCGATCCCCGGCTTTGCGCCGCTGCTGGCCCGCAGCGCCCTGTTTGAGCTGGCCGGGCAGGAAGGCGTGGAGTCGCGGCTGGTAACGCAGCAAGTGCCACGCCATACACGGCGGGACGCAGTCAAACGGGCCAAGTCTGCGGGGGCCATGTCCGCGGCGTGGACGCTCCAGTCCGGCCCGTTTTCAAAACGCGCCTTGCCGTCTCTCAAGACACCGGCGTGGACGCTGCTGGTGCAAGGTGTGGACTTGCATGTGCAGGCGCTGCGCGGCTTGATGGACCAGTTCCGTTTTGTGCCCGATGCGCGCCTGGACGACGTGATGATCAGCTTCGCCACAGAAGGCGGCGGCGTGGGGCCGCATTTTGACAGTTACGACGTGTTCCTGCTGCAGGCCCACGGCCGGCGCCGCTGGCACATCGGCCGGCAAAAAGACCTGGCCTTGCAGGAAGGCGCGCCCTTGAAAATCCTGCAGCACTTCGAGCCCGAGCAGTGTTTTGATCTGGAGCCTGGCGACATGTTGTACCTGCCGCCCAAATGGGCCCACGACGGCGTGGCTCTGGATGAATGCATGACCTATTCCATTGGCTTTCGCGCCCCAGGAAAGGCTGAGCTGGCGCAAGAGCTGCTGCAGCGGCTCGCCGATGATGCGCTCGAAGAATTGGGCGCGGCCCTGTACAAAGACGGCGGCCAGGGCGCGGCCACGGCGCCGGGGGAAATTCCACCCGGCCTGTTGTCGTTCGCCCAACAGGCGGTGCAGGAAGCGGTCAAAAACCCGCAAACACTGGCACGTGCGCTGGGTGAGATGCTGACCGAGCCCAAACCGAATGTGTGGTTTGACGGCGCTGAAAGCCAGGGCGGTCAGAGTTTGAAACGTGGCGTCGCGCTGGACCGGCGCAGCAAAATGGTGTTTGACGCACAGCACATTTTCATCAACGGCGAGAGTTTTGCCGCATCCGGGCGCGACGCCCAATTGATGCGCCAGTTGGCCAATGAGCGTGCGCTTGCGGGCGCTTCGTGCGCACAGGCCAGCGCAGGTGCAAAATCATTGCTTCAAGACTGGATGCAAGCGGGGTGGCTTCATGGACTCTGACATCGCCAAACTTCCTACGGGTGACATCCCCAGCGGTCGCATTGAGGGCCGCTTTGAGGGCCGCCTGGCCTTCGAGCTACTGGTGCGTGGCGCCTTTGAACGGGCAGCACACGAGGGTTGGCCAGAAATCATCATCAGCGACGCCAGCTTCGACGATTGGCCGCTGCGCGAACGGGTGGTGGTGGACGCCCTGCGCGCATGGTCCAAAACCGGGCGGCATTTCACCATGCTGGCCAAGCGCTTTGACAGCCTGCAGCGCAACCAGCCGCGCTTTGTGACCTGGCGCAAAACCTGGAGCCACATCATCGACTGCCGCCATATCCCGAGCGCCGATCCGCTGGATTTTCCCAGCGCCATCTGGAGCCGTGGCTGGGTGATGCAGCGCATGGACCTGGCCCGCAGCACCGGCGTGAGCGGCACAGAACCTGAGCGGCGCGTTGCCCTGCGCGAATTGCTCAACGAGCGTCTGCGTGCCAGCACCGCCGGTTTCGCGGCCACGACGCTGGGGCTGTAGATTAATCGTATAATCCGAGGCTAAACAAAACAGGCAACGGCCCTTTAGCCATGCCCGGTTTGTTTCAGTCTTTGCGGAGTTTCTGCAATGACATCTTGCGGAAACGGTTTTACATTTCACTTTAACTTTATTAGGTACTACCCATGAACAAATCACTCGTTTTGGCTACTGTTATCGCTGCTGCTGCCCTGGTTGCCTGTGGCAAAAAAGAAGAAGCCAAGCCTGCTGCCGCTCCCGCTGCTCCCGCTGCCGCTGCAGTTGACGCTGCCAAAGACGCTGCTGCTGCTTCTGGCGCCGCCGGCGCAGCTTCTGCCGCTGCTGGTGCCGCGACTGCCGCCGCAACGGCTGCAACCTCTGCCGCCTCTGCCGCAACCGGCGCTGCTACCGCTGCCGTTGAAGCCGGCAAAGATGCCGCTGGCGCTGCCAAAGACGCTGCCGGCGCTGCTGCCGCCGCTGCCGCTGGCGCTGCTGGCGACGCTGCCAAGAAGGCCGCTGAAGCTGCTGCTGCCGCAGTTGCTCCCAAGAAGTAATCTTCTCAAACAAAAAAAGCCACCTTCGGGTGGCTTTTTTTTTGGTCGGTTTGGTCTAAACCGTGAACCAGTTTGAACCCTGAAACTGGTCGGCTACCGCAATGTCGCCGCTCGCACGGCCCAGTGCCTTTGCCAGCGCATCGCGCGCAATCTCGGGCCGGTTGTTTTGGCGGCTCAGGTGGGCGGCCACCACGTGGGTGAGCGCCGGGTGGTTCAGTGAGGCCGCAATGGCCGCCGACTGCAGGTTCGACAAATGCCCAAATTGCCCGCCCACGCGACTCTTGAGAAACGGCGGGTAACGGCCGCCTTGCAGCAACTCGGCGTCGTGGTTGCATTCGAGCAGCAAGGCGTCGCAGCCTTTGAGGTGCTCCAGCACGTGGGCCGTGGCGTGGCCCAGATCGGTCAAGATGCCCAGATGCCGCGCGCCGTCGGTGCAACGCAGTTGCAGCGGTTCGCGCGCGTCGTGCGGCACGGTGAAGGGCGTGATGACCAGCTCGCCCAGATCTATCGCCTCGCCGTCTTTGGCGCAGCGGAACAGGCCAGCCGGGTCGGCCTTTTTACGGGTTTCAAAGAGTGAACCCGCGCCCAGGGTGAAGCAGGCGTCGTAGGTGCCCTGGCTCATCCACAGGGGTATGTTGAAGCGCCGGGCAAACTGGCTGGCCGAGCCGATATGGTCGCTGTGTTCGTGGGTGACGAAAACCGCGTCAATGTCGTCTGCAGCCACGCCAGCCACAGTGAGGCGTTCTTGCAGGGTTTTGAGGTTCAGGCCGCAATCGATCAGCAGACGGGACGTCAAATGGCCATTGCCCGCCTCGACCAGCGTGGCGTTGCCGGCGCTGCCGCTGGCCAGGTTTTTGAAGCGCAACACGGGCCAGGGCACCAGGAGCAGGAAAGCCCGCGCCGGCGCTTATTTCAGGTCGTCAGCGATGACTTTCACGATGCGCTGGGCATTGGCCGAGGCGTCAGGTGCGCCAGCGGCGTCCAGCACCGCGACCGTGGTGGACTCACCCTGGGCCTTCACGCTGATCTGGTACTTCACTGGCGCATTGGCCTTGGCCGAACCGCTGAAGAGCTTGGCAAAAAAGCCTGGCTCGGCTTTATCGGCGTTGGGTTCAACGTAACGCACAAAATACGTGCCTTTGGCGCGGTCGCGGTCTTCCACGGTGAAACCGGTGCGGTCCAGCGAGAGGCCGACACGGCGCCATGCGCGATCGAAACCGTCGTCCACAATCACCACTGGCTGGCCGTTTTGTGTGGCGATTTTCGAGCTGGCCTTGACACCGGTGGCCACCAGGGATTTGACCTGCTCTTGTGCCACACCCAGGCGCACCATCAAGCGGCGCAGAAACTCGGCTTCCAACTCGGGGTCGGCCGGGCGCGGGGTCCAGATGGTCTGGTCCTGGTCGCGGTTGGTGAAGGCTTCCATCATGCCGCGGTGGCTGATGTAGATCTCGGTGCCGCCCGCGGCGTTGCGCTCAAGGCGAGTGCGAAAGCGGTCGCGCTCGCCGGTGGAGTAGATGGAGTCGAGCAGTTTGCCCAGGCTGCGGCGGATGAAATCGTCTGGAATCTTGGCGCGGTTTTCGGCCCAGTCGGTTTCCATGATGCCGAGCTCTGACTGGTCCAGCGTGAGCAAAAAGCCGCTTTCCTGCCAGAAATCGCGCACCGTGTCCCACAACTTGTCGGCCGGGCGGTTGACCACCAGCCAGCGCTGGTTGCCCGCGCGCTCGATGCGCACGTCGGCCACGCTGGTGGCGGCCGTGGGCACCGAAGTGCCGATTTTTCCGGCTTCGAAGCCGGAAGCGGTTACCGCCACGCCGGGCACGTTGTAACGCGTTTCGCGCGAGAGCTGGGTCAGGTCGGGCGGCACTTCCAGCGCGGGCGCCTTGCCGGCGCTTTTGTAGTCCACCTTGTCGCCCTCCAGCACCGAACAACCCGCCAGGGCCAGCGCCGCAACCAGCAGCGTGAACCGATTCATCAAAATGTGTTTCACCAGTGTTCCTTGAAAAGGTGTAGTCCGCTTAGATCAGGCCGCAGGCGCGCATGGCGCCTTCCACCACGGCTTCGTTGGACGGGTCCAGCGGCGTCATGGGCAGGCGCAGGGTGCCGCCACAGAGGCCCATTCTTTCCATCGCCCATTTCACGGGGATGGGGTTGGGTTCGACAAAAAGGTGCTTGTGCAGGGGCAGCAGCGAGAGCTGGATCTCCATTGCCTGCACCGCGTTGCCGGCGATGGCGGCCACACACAGCTCGTGCATGAGCCGGGGCGCTACGTTCGCGGTGACGCTCACGTTGCCCACGCCACCACAGAGCATCAGGGCCACTGCGCTGCCGTCGTCGCCGGAATACACCGCAAACGAGTCGGGCACTTCGCGGATCAGCCACTGCGCGCGCTCGATGTTGCCCGTGGCTTCCTTGATGCCGACGATGCCCGGCACTTCGGTGAGCCGCATAACCGTGTCATGCGCCATATCGGCCACGGTGCGGCCCGGCACGTTGTACAGCACCATCGGCAGGTCGACCGCTTCGGCGATGGTGCGGAAATGCCGGTACTGACCTTCCTGCGTCGGCTTGTTGTAGTAGGGCACGACTTGCAGCTGGCAATCTGCGCCCACCGCTTTGGCGAATTTGGTCAGTTCGATAGCTTCGGCGGTCGAATTGGCACCGCAGCCGGCCATGATCGGCACGCGCCCTTGCGCCTGCTCGACCGAGACGCGGATGATTTCGCAATGCTCCTCGACGTTGACGGTGGGCGATTCGCCGGTGGTGCCGACCACGCCGATGCAGTCTGTGCCTTCGGCAATGTGCCAGTCGATCAGTTTCCTGAGGGTCGGGTAATCCACACTGCCGTCTGCGTGCATGGGTGTGGCCAAGGCGACGATGCTGCCGGTGATTTGGCGAAATTGGGTGCTCATGCGCGCATTTTACCTAGACGGGGCACTCCAAACCCGCAGGATCACAGGGGATAACGCGCAGGGCCGTCAGGCATTGGCGCGCCCGGCTCGTTCACAGCCACGAGGCGCTGCACGAACCGTGTTGGCTGGGCGCAAAAACCGTTTTCATACGCGACGACGCGCAAACTGCTGAACGCCGCCAGCAATTCACCGGGCTGGAGCAGGAAATCGGGCCGCGAGGGTTTGCCAACGGTTTCATTGCCAGCGCTGAAGGTTTCGTAGATCAACACGCCGTTTTCGGTCAGGCTTTGCAGGATGGCGGGAAACAAGGGGCGCCAAAGGTAGTTGGTGACGACCACCGCGTCAAAACGGCGGTTGCGGAATGGCTCCTTTGCGTCTACCAGGGGCCAGGGGCCGGTTTCGATGTCCGCCAGCACCACTTCGCCATGCCGGGCGGCCACCGCAAGCGCTTCAGCAGACCTGTCCACACCCGTGATGACATGCCCGAGGCCTGCAAAAAAAGCCATGTGGCGACCTTGCCCACAGGCAAGGTCGAGCACCGTGCCACCGGGTTTGACCAACTGGGCCCAGCGATGCACCCAGGGTGACGCCGCGCCGCTGCCGTGCAAAGATTCGCTCAAAAACAGGCCCAAAGCTGGTTGGCCAAGGTCACCAGAAAGTCTGGCCGTGTGTAAAAACTGAACACACCCAGCAGCACCACCACGGCGAGCGCGTGTACCCAGTATTTGCGCAAATTGGTCATGGCTTTTCAGGGGCCTGGGTTCAAGCGGGTGTCATGCCGTTCAGCGGCTTGGGCAAATGCGGGCGCGTGATGGGCGCCTCTTTCACGGGCCAGTTGATCAGTGCGCCAAACACCCCCAGGGCGATGCAGATGTACCAGACGATGTTGTAACTGCCGGTTTTGTCGTACAACACGCCGCCCAGCCAGGCGCCCATGAAGGAGCCGATCTGGTGGCTGAAAAACACAAAGCCGCCGAGCATCGACAAATGCGCCACACCGAAGATGGACGCTACCGCCGCCGTGGTGGGTGGCACCGTGGAGAGCCACAAAAGGCCCATGGCCGAGGAAAAAATGTAGACCGAAAGCGGTGTCAGCGGTGCCAACAAAAACAGGCTGATCACAACAGCGCGGGCGAAGTAGATGAACGACAGGATGTTTTTCTTCTGCATGCGCTGGCCCAGCGAACCGGCGATGTAGGTGCCAAACACGTTGAAGAGGCCGATCAACGCGAGGGCATAACCCGCGACCTGGGGCGACAAGCCCTGGTCTTTGAGGTAACTTGGCATGTGCACGCCGATGAAAACCACCTGAAAGCCGCAGACGAAATACCCCGCCATCAGCAACTGGAAGCTGGGGTACTTGAAGGCTTCCTTGAGCGCGCTCCAGATCGATTGCTCACGCACCGCTACAGCACCACCGGCAAACCCCGGCTCGCGCAAGCCGAAACTCAAAGGCATGACCAAGAGCACCGCAACGCCCAGGATCACCAGCGCCTGTTGCCAGCCGAAGGTGGAAATCAGGAACCCTTCGGTTGGCACCATCAAGAACTGGCCAAACGAGCCCGCCGCCGCCACCACGCCCATGGCCCACGAGCGCTTCTCGGCCGGTATGTTGCGCCCCAGCACGCCGTAGACAACGGCGTAAGTGGTGCCGGCCTGCGCCGCGCCGATGAGCACACCGGCCGTGAGCAGGAAAAGCCCCGGGGTTGGCGAATTCGCCATGCCGATGAGCCCCAGCGCGTAACACGCCGCGCCAACCAGAATCACCCGAAACGCGCCAAATTTATCTGCCATCATGCCGGCAAAAATGCCCACAATGCCCCAGCTGATGTTTTGCACGGCGATGGCCAGCGCGAAGTTCTCGCGCGTCCAGCCCTGCGCCTGGGTGACCGGTTGCAGCCACAGCCCAAAGCCGTGGCGAATACCCATTGACAGGGTGACGATGGCCGCGCCGCAGATCAGCACTTGGGCGAGTGACAGGGGTCGGGTTGGACTTGACATGGCTGAACTGTATCGAAACCGCGGCGTTCCCGCAGGGCTTTGAAATTAGACCTTGTCGTCCATGGCGCGAAAGAACTCTTCAACGTCATTCTTTATGTCTTGGACGCCTTCCTGCCTCGGTTGGCATTTGTCGGCCCAAGCCCGCCCAGGGTGCAAAACGTCCCAACGGGGACGAAGACCCTTGTAGCGACCCGAACCTGGGTCGTGATTGCCAAAGCCATCGATCAAGCTATTCCACAAAGGAGAAAATTGGGAGATCAGCAGCGATTCGCCCAATGGAATCCAGATGTCATCCACCACCAGGTACCGGCATTGAAAGTCCTGGAGTTCCAAGTTGGCGACGGCCTGGATCGTCTCGGCATGTTCGCGCAGGCGGTTGAAAAGCGCTTTGCTCTTTGAGGCGTCCGACAGCGCGACGCCTTTGCGTCCACCGACAGGAATTGCTTTGCCAATATAGATAGGGGCAGCCGGGTCATCGCTTTGATTCCGCGATGAGAGTGACGCATAAGACTTGAATTTGCCTGTGTAATAAATGGCGTAAATGCCGGCGCCGTGGAAAGAGTGCAGATCAGCCAGGTGTTTCGGTTTTTGTTCCACCAAAGCTTTGGCGACACTGGTGCCAAGATTGCGTTTATCCAGGGGATTGAACGGAATGACTTGCCCTGTCATGCGGCGACCTTCAGCGGCAACTTAAGCCTCTCAAGCCGCTGCATTTTCGCATGGAGCAAGCGTGCTGCCACGCTGGACGCCACAACTCGGGCCAGCATCACAGGCACGGCGTTGCCCAACTGTCGCATCGATTCCGTCCAGGTGCGATTGAACACAAAACCATCAGGAAAGGTCTGCAGTCTTGCTGTTTCGCGAACACTGAAATACCTGACACTGCCGTCCGGCAGCACCATCATGTTTTCGCCCCCAGGCACACCGTGGTCGCCCGCCTTGATGGTCTTGGCGGGCAGATCCAATGGGCTGCCTGTATGCCCCGGATAGACTTTGGCCCCCGGCTGGTATTTGTGGTCGGCAACCGAAGCCGCTGCGCTGGAAAGGACATCAGGCAGACCCGCCAACGCGTCGCGTACGGTCCGCCAAGGGCGAGTCTCAGGCTCAAAGAGGTTGCTGCGCAAACGGTTGACGCGGCTAGCCAATGCATCGGCAAGGACGGGCCGATTTTTTTGTGCAACTTTGTGCCGGTCCCAATACCGGCCAGTGATCCATTGGTCGTGGAGCAGTGCATCCTCGCTGTGGGTTGCTGCAGGAAAACTCCATTGAACATCCAGATCAGAGCGGAAACCAACCATGAATACGCGCTCCCGCTTTTGCGGGATGCCGAAGTCCGCCGCATTGACCAATGTTGGCAACACCTTGTATGTCAACCCCGAAAAATGCAGGCTTCCCGATGTTTTTTCACGCTGAAGCCGTTCGAAATGCAAATTCCAAGCCTCGCCATTTTTGAGTCCTATCTCCGGGAATTCCAGCTGCAAGAGGATGTATTGAAAATAGTTGGCAAAACTGGCGCGCGTCAGCCCTTTGACGTTTTCCAGAAGGAAGGCCTTTGGACGCAATGCGCGAATGATCTTGACAGTTGCCGGGAACATGTCTCGCTGGTCGTCATGGGCTTGGTGCTTGCCACCCATTGAGAAAGGCTGGCAAGGTGGGCCGCCTGCAACCAAATCAATGTCCTGATCTGCCTTTGCCCAGTCGAAATCCCGCACGTCGCCCTCAAAAGGAGCTGGCCAGTCGGCCGCCAGAGGATATTCTCGAGCCCGGTTCAATCGAAGGGTGTCGCAGGCCGGTTTGCTCCATTCAACCATCGCTGCAGATGAAAACCCCGCCAATCGAACACCCATGGCCAACCCGCCCGCGCCTGCAAAAAGTTCGACAGCCTTCATTTGTAGCCCTTCACATTGAACTCAATGCCAGCTATGGGCACTCAGTAATGCCACAACTATACACAAAACTGTTTTTTTATCCAGTCATTTGACTCTGACCGACTAGAATCCGACCCTATGGCCGTCAAACCCAGCTTACCTACGCCCCAATATTCCGAAAGCTCGATCCGGGTGCTCAAGGGCCTGGAGCCTGTGAAACAGCGCCCGGGCATGTACACCCGCACCGACAACCCGCTGCATGTCATCCAGGAAGTGCTGGACAACTCGGCGGACGAGGCCTTGGCCGGTTACGGTAAAAAACTGAAAGTCATTTTGCACACCGACAGCTCGGTGACGGTGGAAGACGATGGCCGGGGCATTCCGTTTGGCCTGCACCCGGAAGAAAAAGCGCCGGTGATCGAGCTGGTGTTCACGCGCCTGCACGCGGGCGGCAAATTCGACAAAAAGGGCGGCGGCGCCTACAGCTTTGCCGGCGGATTGCACGGCGTGGGCGTGAGTGTGACCAACGCTTTGGGCAAGCGGCTCGAAGCCACCAGTTACCGCGAAGGCCAGGTCGCCACAATCGTTTTTGAGGGTGGCGATGTCACCGTACCGCTCAAGCTGCGCAAGGCGGGCGAGGGCGACCGCAAATCCGGCACCACCGTACGGGCCTGGCCCGACCCCAAATATTTCGAGTCGGCAGTGCTGCCAATGGCTGAACTCGCGCATTTGTTGCGCAGCAAAGCGGTGTTGATGCCGGGCGTCACGGTTACGCTTCACGTCGAAAAAACCAAAGAAACGCAAACCTGGCTTTACAAAGGCGGCCTGCGCGACTACCTGGAGCAGACGATGAACGGCGAGCCCGTCATTCCGCTTTTTGACGGCGAAGGTTTCGCCGATGCGCAAAACGACAATTTCGCTGACGGCGAGGGCGCGCAGTGGTGCGTGGCCTTCACCGAAGACGGCCAACCGGTGCGCGAGAGTTACGTCAATTTGATCCCCACCAGCGCCGGTGGCACCCACGAAAGCGGCCTGCGTGATGGCCTGTTCACGGCGGTGAAAAGTTTTATTGAGCTGCATTCGCTCTTGCCCAAAGGCGTGAAGCTGCTGCCCGAAGACGTCTTCGCCCGCGCCAGCTACGTGCTTTCCGCCAAAGTGCTCGACCCTCAGTTTCAAGGCCAGATCAAGGAGCGGCTCAACTCGCGCGACGCGGTGCGCCTGGTGTCAAGTTTCGTGCGCCCGTCGCTGGAGCTGTGGCTGAACCAGCACGTCGAATACGGTAAAAAACTCGCTGAATTGGCGATCCGCGCCGCGCAA
>JANMMR010000145.1:0-5852 GCA_031373455.1 Rhodoferax sp. | reverse complement strand
GTGCGCGGGCAAGACCTGTGCCTGGACCTGATCGGGCAGATGAACTTTGGCGACTATTTCTATTTTTTGCTGACCGGCAAAAAGGCCGACGCAACGATGAGCGCCTTGCTCAATGCCTGCATGGTGGCGATTGGTGAACATGGCATGGTGCCCAGCGTGCAGGCGGCGCGCATGACGCTGGCCGCTGCGCCAGATGCCATGCAGGGCGCCGTGGCGGCTGGCATTTTGGGTTGCGGCTCGGTGATTCTGGGTGCCTCCGAGACGGCGGGGCGCCTGTTTCTCCAGATCGAGGCCGAGGCAGCGAACCACGGTGGCGACATCAACGTGGCAGCGCACAAGATCGTCGCCGCGTTGCGCGCCAACAAACAGTCGGTGCCGGGTTACGGGCATCCCCTGCACCGGGAGCTGGACCCACGCGTGAAAGCCTTGTACGAGCTGTCCAAAAAGCTGGGCGCTGGGCAGCGGTATGTGGACATTTCAATCGCCGTTGAAAACGCGATCCCGGCTATCGTCGGCAAAACACTCAAGCTCAATGTGTCGGCGGCGATTCCGGCGGTGTTGCTCGGCTGCGGCTTTCCGGTCAATGCGCTCAAGGGTGTGCCCATGTTGGCGCGCACCGCCAGCCTGATCGCCCACATGAGCGAAGAGCTGGACAACCCGATCGGTTTTGCCCTGTCCAACGAAGCCGTCGCCCATGAAGAGTACACCGGCGCCGTGCCGCCCGGGTTTGCCCCCAGCCACTGATTTTTACCGTCAACATTTACAAGAGGAGAACTGACATGAAACTGCTCAAACACCTGACCTCACTCGCAGCCACCGCGTGCGTGGCGCTGCTGCCCTTGGCGGTGCAGGCGCAGGCGCCGATTCGCATCGGCAGCACCTTGGCGCTCACCGGGCCGCTCTCGGCCACAGCGATGACGCACAAACTCGTGGGCGAAATTTACGTCGAGCAATTGAACGCGCGCGGCGGCCTTTTGGGCCGCAAGGTCGAGTGGATCGTGAAAGACGATCAGTCCAAACCCGACCTCGCGCGAACCATGTACGAGCAACTCGTCACCTCCGACAAGGTTGACCTGCTGATGGGCCCGTATGCTACCGGCGCCATCCTCTCGGCAATGGGTGTCGCGCAGCGCTACAACAAGGTGCTGGTGCACCACACTTTCGGCATTCCGTCGCTCTCCAAATACGAGATGGCCTTCCCGGCCTGGTCGCTCGGCTCGGACCCGGGCAACACGGTGCCCAATTCGGTGTTTGACGCGCTCGCCGCGTCGCCCAAGCCGCCGAAAACGATTGCGATTGTCACCAGCAAATTCCCGTCGATCCACTTCATGTCATTGGGCGCCCGTGAAGTCGCCAAAAAGCGCGGCCTCACCGAAGTCCTGTTCCTTGAGTGGGAATTTGGCAACCGTGATTTCGGCCCGATTGCCGCCCGTGTGAAAGACGCCAAGCCCGACCTGGTCTGGATGGGGGATATCGCCCTGGAAGGCAATATGCTGCTGGATGCAATGAAAAAGATCGACTACACACCGCCGCTGCATTTCCACACCTACCCGGCGCCCGGCCCGATGACGAAATCTCCTGACGGCAAGGGCGCGATTTCCCTCACCATTTTTGAAGAACATGCGCCTTTCAGCGACAACGCCCAAGGCGCAGCCTTCATCAAGACCTTCAATGAACGGGCCGCCATTGCGCGCCTGCCGGACACCACGGTCGAGGTGCAGGCCGCTGCCTCGTTCTCGGCCTGGCAGATTCTGGAAGCCGGTGTGGTGGGTGCCAAGAGTTTTGACGACAAGGCCATTGCCGCCTTCCTCAAAGCCAACCGCATCGACACCATCCACGGCAAACTGCGCTTCAACGGCCCCGGCAACTACGGCGACGACCTGATGAAAATCAAGCAGGTGCAAAACGGCAAGTGGGTGGTGGTATGGCCGCAAAGTTATGCACCGGGCGGCGCCAAGCTGCAGGTTCAATAGGGCCGCCGGCATTTCCAAACCATGAGCCTGCCCAGCTTCAACCTCCTGGCCCAGTCAATCCTCTCCGGCATCTTTATTGGCAGCCTGTACGGGTTGGTGGGTTTGGGGCTGGGCCTCACCTGGGGCCTGCTGCGCCAGATCAACCTGGCGCATTTCGGCTTCGTGTTTTTGAGCGCCTACGCCAGCTACCACATGGCTACCGTGTGGGGCGTGGACCCGTTGCTGACCCTGCTGGTTTTGCCACCGCTGTTTTTTGCATTCGGCGTTGCCATGCAGTGGCTGCTGGCGAAATTCGCCATCACCCCCTTCAATTCGCTGCTGGTCACGTTTGGATTTACCGTGATGATCGAAAGCCTGGTGCAGGGCATCTGGACGGCAGACTTCCGCCGCCTGGAGTCGCACTACAACGATATGAAGTTTGTCATAGGTGGCTTGTATTTCCCGGTGCCCGAGTTGATCACGCTGCTGCTGGCCTGTGCCCTGTGTTTGGCCGTCTGGGCGGCAATGCGTTACACCGATTTGGGCAAGGCCCTGCGCGCCATGGCGGAAGACGGCCCGATCGCCACCGCGTTTGGCGTGAACCAGCGCGGACTGTCGCTGGTGCTGTCGGGCGTTTGCGCGGCGTTGGCGGCGGTTGCCGGCATTTGCCTGGCTTTGACCTTCACCCTCACGCCTTCGCAGATCTTCGCCTGGGTGGGGGTGGTGTTTGCTGCCGTCATGCTCGGCGGCCTGGGCAGCGCCTTGGGGCCGTTGGTCGCGGGCATCTTCATCGGTGTGAGCGAGGCGGTGACCATGGCGGTGGCAGCACCGGCGTGGGCGCCCATCGTCTCATTTTCGCTGTTGATCGTGATGCTTCTGTTCAAGCCGGTCAAACGTGTTGGTTGAAATGTCGGCTGAAATGTCAGGTGATAGGCAAAGCCGGTCGCCCTTGAACAAAACCCTGGCAGGCATACTGGTCGCCGGCCTGGCCCTGGGCGCTGTGCCCTGGCTCGGCTTGCCGGCGTTTTACGAGTCCTTTCTTTATCTCATTTGCCACTGGACCATCCTCGCACTGTCGTGGAACATCCTCTCCGGCTATTCCGGCTATTTCTCGTTTGGTCACGGCGCATTTTTCGGCATTGGCCTGTACACGTCGGCGGGTCTGTCGGCCAATTTGAACTGGCCATTTCTGCTCACCTTGCCGGTCGCGGCCTTGACGGCGGCCTTGCTCGGCCTGGCATTGGGCGCGGTGGTGTTCCGCGTGAAAGCCGTGCGCGGCGAGTTGTTTGCCCTGCTCACGCTGGCCATCACGTTTGTGGTGGCCACCATTGTTTTGAACACCCGCATTGACGGCGGGCCAGGTGTTTCCCTGGCCGGTGTGGCCATTCCCAAACTCGGACCGTCGGCGCCCTCGTCAATCTACCTGATGGCGGTGGCGGCCACTGTGCTTACCGCACTCGTCGCGTGGAAGGTTCACGCCTCCAAACTCGGCCTGGGCCTGTTTGCGATTCACGACGACGAAGACGTTGCCGAAGTGATGGGTGTGCCCACCCTGCGCTACAAACTGCTGGCCTTTGCGCTCTCCTGCGCGCTGGCCGGCTTGGCGGGTGGCATCCACGCGCTGTTTGTCAATTACGTGACTGTGGGCGAAACCTTCAACATCACGGTGCCGCTCACGGTGGTGCTGATGAGCGTGCTGGGCGGCACGCGTTACTGGGCCGGGCCGGTGGTGGGCGCTGTGGCCATCACCTGCCTGCTGTTTGTGTTTTCCACCGGCAGCTCGCCCGTGCTCGGGCGGGCGGTGTTTGGCGCGGTGCTGGTGGTGGTGATTCTCTTCATGCCCAATGGCGTCTTGGCGATGCTGGACAAATGGCGAAAGAGGGGCACAACCTCTGCCGCGCAGGCAACTTCCAAGACCCTGCATCTTGAGGCAGACGCGGTTCACCCTGTGCCTGTCGAAGGGCACGTGGCGACGACCGAGCGGCGTGCCCACACGGCCAAGCCGCTGCTGGAAGTGACCAACCTCGTCAAAGCCTTTACCGGCGTGCGCGCACTCGATGGCGTCAGCCTGAAGGTCTACGAGGGCGAGATTCTCGGACTGCTCGGCCCCAACGGTTCCGGAAAATCCACCTTCATCAACCTGGTGAGCGGCCACTTCCCGGCCACTTCGGGGCAGATCCTCTTTGAGGGACGCGATTTGACTCGCCTGAGCGCGCATTCGGTGGCGCAGTCGGGTATCGCCCGCACCTACCAGATCCCGCGGCCTTTCGCGCACATGGACGTGCTGCAAAACGTGGCCTTGGTCGGCATGTTTGGCGGCGCCGCCCTGTCGCGCCCGGTGGCCGAGCAAGAGGCCTGGAAGTGGCTGGAGTTCACCGGCCTTGCGGCCAAGGCCCATGCGCTGCCGGACGACCTGAACCTGCACCAGCGCAAGTTTCTGGAACTGGCGCGGGCCCTGGCTGCGCGGCCGCGCCTGGTTCTGCTCGACGAGGTGCTCTCGGGCCTCACACCCAGCGAAATCAACGACGCCGTGGCGCTCATCCGCCAGATCCGCGCGCAAGGCACCACCATCGTGTTTGTCGAACACGTGATGCACGCGGTGATGGCGCTGGTCGACCGTATCGCCGTGCTCAACCACGGCAAACTGCTGGCCGAAGGTGACCCGAAAACAGTGATGAAAAACCCCGAAGTGATGACCGCCTACCTCGGAGCGCCACATGCTTGAGCTGCGCGACATCCGGGTCAACTACGGCGCGGCGCCGGCCCTGTGGGGCGTGAGCCTCACGGTGCAAACCGGCGAGCTGGTGTGTGTGGTGGGCCCCAACGGCGCCGGGAAATCAACCCTGATCAACGCCATCTCGGGCCTGCACAAGGCCAGCTCCGGCACCCTCAGGTTCAATGGCGACGACATTTCGGCCCTGCCCAGCCACCGGTTCTGCGAGCGCGGCATTGCCATCGTGCCCGAAGGGCGGCGGCTCTTCACCGGCATGACGGTGCTTGAGAACCTGGAGCTCGGCAGCTTCATCGCCTCGGCCAAAGCCCTGCGAAAACAGTCGCTGGCGCAGGTCGTCGAGCTCTTTCCCGCCTTGAAGGCCAAGCTGGCGCAACCCGCAGGATCGCTCTCGGGCGGCCAGCAACAGATGGTGGCAATTGGCCGTGCGCTGATGGCCCGGCCCAAACTGCTGCTGCTCGATGAGCCTTCGCTGGGCCTGGCGCCCGTGATCGTGCAGGAGATGTTCAAGGCCATCCGCAACATCAACGCCCAGGGCACTTCGGTGTTGCTGGTCGAACAAAACGTGGCCATGGCCATGCAGCTGGCCAGCCGCGCCTATGTGATGGAAGAAGGCCGCATCGTGGCCGAAGGCGAAGCTGGCGAACTGCTTTCCCGCCCTGAGATCAAAAAGGCCTACCTAGGGCTGGACGCCGATTGACGCTGCCCGTCATCACCGACCCGTTTTTCTACGCCGTGGCGCTGCCCGCCGTGCTCCTGATGGGCATAGGCAAAAGCGGTTTTGGCAGTGGCGTTGGTTCGCTCGCCGTGCCGCTGATGGCGCTGGCCATCGCGGTGCCGCAGGCTGCCGCCATCATGATGCCGCCGCTGCTGTTGGCCGACCTGCTGGGCATTGCCGCTTTCCGCAAGGACTTTGACAAGGCGCTGCTCAAGTTCCTCGTTACGTTTGCGCTCTTGGGCACGGTGGTCGGCACGCTGCTGTTCAAGGTGCTCGACAGCCACTTGGTGGCCGGCATCGTCGGCATTTTCACGCTGCTGTTTCTGGCGCAGCGCCTGCTGTTCCCGCCCAAGCCCAACAGCCTGCCGCCGCCCAAGTGGCTCGGCGCCATTCTCACCACCACCAGCGGTTTCACCAGTTTCATCTCGCATGCCGGCGGCCCGCCCGTGAG
>JANMMR010000106.1:0-4952 GCA_031373455.1 Rhodoferax sp. | reverse complement strand
GAGCAACATGTACCCCGAGGCCCGATCCGTCGGCGCCTGGCTCAAAGGTGGCTGGCATGTGGCGGTGGGTTATGTGGTCGGGTTTTTCATCTTGTTGGCGGTGATGGGTTGGCACCCGCAGGCCAAACGGAACAAAACCGTTGAAGTGCCAAAAAACAGTATAGTTTCGATTTTGATTGAAAATAATGATAAAAAATAGGCGTATTTATTACTAAAAATATAGCAATAAACCTATAATTTTCGTGACTTTAATCTTGTTTTTATTTTTTAGTATGATAAAGAAAAAAATATTGATAGCCCGCGCTAATTTCCCGGCCATTGTGGCGAAACTTGAAGAGCACTTTGAGGTCGAATCCAACCAGGCCGACGTGTTGTGGAGCAAGGCCGAGTTGATCCAGAAGCTGCAGGGCAAAGTGGGCCTCTTCAGCACCAGCGGCGAGCCGATGGACGCGGCCGTCATCGCCGCCTGCCCCGATCTCAAAATCTGCGCCAGCATGGCCGTGGGGTACAACAACCTCGACGTGCCGGCGATGACCGCCGCCGGCGTGCTCGCCACCAACGCGCCCGACGTGCTCACCGAAACCACGGCCGATTTCGGCTTTGCATTGTTGATGGCCACAGCGCGGCGCATTTCGGAAGCCGAGCATTTCCTGCGCGCGGGCCTGTGGGAAAAGTGGGCGGTTGACCAGTTCGCCGGAGCAGACATCCACGGCAGCACCCTGGGCATCATCGGCATGGGCCGCATCGGGCAGGGCATCGCCAAACGCGGCGCGCATGGTTTTGGCATGAATGTGATTTACCACAACCGCTCGCGGCTTGATGCCGCTTCCGAGGCCGCCTGCAAGGCGCGTTACGTCACGAAAGACGAGCTGTTGCGCACGGCCGATCACGTCATTCTGGTACTGCCGTATTCAAAAGAAGCGCACCACACGATTGGCGGCGCCGAGCTGGCCATCATGAAGCCCAGCGCCACGCTGGTGAACATCGCGCGCGGCGGCATCGTCGACGACGCGGCCCTGGCCGAAGCCCTGCGCAACAAGAAAATCGCTGCCGCCGGACTGGATGTGTACGAAGGCGAGCCCAAGGTGCACCCCGATTTGTTGACCGTGCCGAACGTGGTGCTCACCCCGCACATTGCCAGTGCCAGCATTCCCACCCGCATGGCCATGGCGCATTTGGCAGCCGACAACCTGATCGGTTATTTGCTGCACGGCAAGCCCGTCACCCCCCTGAACCCGCAGGTGCTGTCCAAAGCCTGACGCCCGCTTGGCGTCAGGCGCGGCGCTCAAACGCGAGCTTGAGCCCCAGGCCAATCAGCACCGCGCCGCTGGTGCGGTAAATCCATTGCAGCAACGCAGGGCGCGCGCGCAACCAGCCCGACAACAAGCCCGCACCCAGGCCCACCGGCCCCTTGACGAGGAAGGTGAGGCCGGCGAACACCAGGCCCAACACAAACACCGCCAGGGTCGGGCGCGCAGCATCGGGCAACACAAACTGCGGCAGAAACGCAAAATAGAAAACGGCGATTTTCGGGTTCGTGACATTGGAGAGTGCGCCGTCAAAAAACAGCCGCGCGAGCGAACGGGAAGCGTCCGCCGAGAGGGCCAGCCCCTGCTTGGGTCTGCGCAGAAGTTGCAGGCCCAGGTAAACCAGGTAGGCCGCGCCCACCAGTTTGAGCGCGAAGAAGAGCCACTCGGAGGTGCGCAGGATGGCGCCCAGGCCCACGGTGGCCAGCAGGGTGTGGCCCACCAGGCCCACACTGACGCCCGCCGCCGTGACCACGCCGGCGGCGCTTCCCTGGGTGATGGAGCGCGACATCACGAGGATCATGTCTTGTCCCGGTGTCACGATGAGCACGAGCGACGCGGCGATGAACAGCGGCCAGTTGATGTCAAGCATTCAGGTCACCCGCACAAAATGGTCGCCGCCCAAAGCGGAATAAGCAGGAATCAGGCATCCACAAACAAGGCATCAAACCCCTGAAACGGCTCAAAGCGTTTGTTGGCGTAACGCAGCCGCGTCGGGCCGGGCAGGGCGCGTTGCCGCACCGAATGGCGCTCATCGCCAGGGTAGGTCAACACCCGCACGCCGTCATCGTCAAACGGCTCGGGCTGGATCACCGGCGGCTTGCGGCTACGCGCCGCGTGCAAGGCGCTTTTCACATCCGCGTAACGCGAGAGGTGCGCGAGACTCATGATCTGCGGCGGCGCCAGTTCGTTCTGGCCGTCGCGGTATTGCTCCAGCGCGGTGCGCGCCGGCAGCCACACACTCTCGGTGGCTTCGTGGTTGTCGTGGCGGGCGATCTGGTTGGCCGGGGCTTCGGCGATGAAAAAACGCGTGTCAAACCGCTTGCTCATCACCGAGGGCATGGTCGGCGTGATCCAGCGCGACCAGGGCGTCAGGCTGCTCGCTGTGAGGCGCAGCTTCATCAGCGCTAGCACTTCTTCGAAGGCATGGCCTTCACGCAGCAGGGCATGGGCGCGGGCCGCGTCGTCGGCGCTGGCATTCTGGGCAAACAAAACACCGGATTCCTCAAACGCCTCGCGCAATGCGGCCACATACAGGCCGGCGGCGGTGAGCGGCTCGATGTCGGGCTCGTCCAGCGCGGCATGCAAAGCGGCGGGTGGTGCGTCCAGGTGGGCGTCCATGTCGAGTTCGGCGTCAAAACGGTCGACCTTACCGCCCGGAAACACGTAGGCGCCACCCAATACGTCTGACAAACCGTGGCGCTTGATCAGGAACACTTCGAGAACCGAGCCAAGACCCGGGCGCGCATCGGCCCCATCGCGCAACATGACCACCGTGGCGGCCGGACGCGCCGGCCCGGCTACGGTTTGTGAATTGATTTCCATGCGGACATCTTAAACCGGCCCAAGCGGCACCGTCCTGTGCCGGTCAACCCGAGGTGTGCTTTTGTGGGCCACATCCCACCAATGTCCCATCACTTGCAAGTGGGACGAAAAAGCCGTCTACTCCCGTCCATGGAACTGCAACATTCCCCCGCGCTGCGGGACGGCACAGGCTCAACTGCCCAAGTGTTTTCGCGACCGGAAGCGCAAAACGAGGCGCTCCTGCGCGAAATATCGGGCTTTTGCCGAACGGCGGGCATGGCTGAATCAACCTTCGGCCGGCGCGCCGTGAACGATGGCAAATTTGTCCCTCGCTTGCGCTTTGGTGGGCGCGTCACCACCGCCACGGTGCAGAGGGTGCGTGACTTCATAAGCCGCGGCGCAGCGATGAGCCCGCGCGCGCCAGCCGCAGCCAAGCCCCGAGCCAGCGCCAGCCTGGCGCCGCTGTTGTCGCGTTTCGCCCAAAACCCCAGTGCGCCGGACGAGGCGCCAACCCCGCCCGCCAACTTTCGTTTTTACGACAACCGCCAGAAGTACCTGCTGTTCGTCAACACCTGCGCCGAGAAATGGGTGGCCGCGCGGCGCATCGAGATGGAGCTGGCCAACATCCATCCGCACCCGCCGGCGTTTCGCCTGTTTGATGCGGGGGTGGGCGACGGCACCGTGCTCACGCGCGTGTTGCGCAGCATGCACGACAAAATGCCCACCGTGCCTTTTTACGTGGTGGGCAAGGAGATCAGCCTCGAAGATGTGCGCCTCACGCTGGAGAAAATGCCGGACCGCTTTTACGAACACCCCGCCACTGTGCTGGTGATGACCAACATGTATTACGGCGAGGCGCCCTGGCTGCACCCGAAATCATTGGCAGCGGCCAGCAGCCTGGAATGGCATGAGGTGGCTTTGAAGGGCAATACCTCGGGCTCGTTTGACAAACAGATCACCGACCTGCAACCCTTTCTGGCCAGCCACTGGACTGCCAAACAAAGCAAAACCTCCGGCGGCTTGGCCTACGAGCGCCCGGTGGTGTTGGTGATCTACCGGGAAGACCACAAGCTGCTGCTGGACAACGTGCGCCCGCAACAGGGCGGCGTGCGCGCCGACTTTGACCTGGTGATCGCCTCGCAGCCGTACCGCGCCAGTGCCCCGGTGGAGTTCAA
This sequence comes from Rhodoferax sp., assembly GCA_031373455.1. Classification (GTDB taxonomy): domain Bacteria; phylum Pseudomonadota; class Gammaproteobacteria; order Burkholderiales; family Burkholderiaceae_C; genus JANYCG01. The sequence continues at coordinate 946 of JANMMR010000106.1, read as the reverse complement.
GGCGGGCAAGGTGATCGCGCCATTGGCCAGGGCGCTTGGGCCGGGTGGCCGCTTGATCGGGTTTCACTCGCACGGCGACGACCCGGGGCTGGAAATCATCCGCAAAGTCTGGCCCGACGAAAACCCCTTCAGTACCGACCGCCACGCCCTGCTCAAAGCCACCAAACAGGCCTTGGGCAAAGATGCGCGGGGCTTGAATTTCAACACCTACTCCGACAAACGCTCCATCTACAGTTACGACATGCACACCTTGCCTTCGGAGATTTCATCGTCGATTGGCACTTCGACCCTGATGGCCGCCTGGAACGCCGCCGTCTATGTGGCGCAGATCGAAGACGTGCGCCTGGCCGCCGTGATGGGCGACCCGCGTTACCTCGAAGCCACGCGGGAGGTGCTGCAAAAACACGGTAAGTTGTGGTTTCTCAACGAGTCGTATGTGATCTGGCGCAACCGTTTTCCCGGCTGACCCGCCATGACCTGGGGTGCCGACATGCAGACCCGCCTGCCAGAGCCCGGCCTGCCGCAAGCGATTGAGGCCGACCCGTTGACCCGCGAAATCACGCGCCTGATGCGCGGATTCAGCGTGGAGATGACCACCCGCGAACTGGCCCGCACCAGCGCTTTGCCGCCAGGCTTGCAAGCAGGCAGTCGCATTTATATTCCATGGGTTCCAGACAACCGGGCACAGCAGACGGTGCAAGCTGCCGTGCGGGTGCGGGAGCTTGGCATGACACCGGTGCCCCACATCGCCGCGCGGGCGATGGCCGATGCCGCGACCCTTGAGCGATTGCTTGCGGCGCTGCAGCGAAGCGCGAGCGTCGATCAGGTATTGCTTATTGCCGGCTCGCATGCGGCGCCTGCGGGCGTGTTTGAAAACAGCCTGCAGGTGTTGCAGGGCGGGTTTTTGCAGCGCCACGGCATCCGGGGTTTGAATCTCGCGGCGCAC
>JANMMR010000027.1:0-2120 GCA_031373455.1 Rhodoferax sp. | reverse complement strand
GAAACCATCCTGGGCGACATCGCACGCAAGCTGGCGCTGGACCCGCTGTCGGTGCGGCGGCGCAACCTGTACGAGCTGGCAACGCGCAATGTGACCCACTACCAGATGAAGGTGGAAGACAACATCCTCGCGCCCTTGTTGTCTGAAATCGAGCAGACATCCAATTACCAGCGCGAGCGGCTGGCCGTTGCCCAATGGAACAAGTTGCACGCAGTGATCAAGAAGGGCATCGCGCTCACGCCAGTCAAATTCGGCATCAGCTTCACCGCCACGCTTTTCAACCAGGCCGGCGCGCTGGTGCATGTGTACACCGACGGCAGCGTGCAGGTGAACCACGGCGGCACCGAGATGGGCCAGGGCCTGCACACCAAGGTCTGCCAGATCGTGGCTGACGAACTCGGTGTGCCGTATGAACGCGTGTTGATCTCGGCCAGCGACACCAGCAAAATCCCCAACGCTTCGGCCACCGCCGCGTCAGCTGGAACCGACCTGAACGGCCGCGCCGCGCAATTTGCCGCCCGCAACGTGCGCGACAACCTGGCGGCTTTTGTGAGTGGGCTGGACAACTGCGGCGCAGGCGCCGTGCGGTTTGAAAAAGGCCTGGTGACGTCGCCCACCACCACCCGAAAGTTCGAAGAAGTGGTGGCCCAAGCCTACGCCAACCGCATCCAGCTGTGGAGCGACGGCTTCTACCGCACCCCCAAAATCCACTACGACAAGACCACCCTCACCGGCCGGCCGTTTTATTATTTCGCCTATGGCGCCGCCTGCACAGAAGTGGCCATTGACACACTCACCGGCGAGAGCCGCGTGATCAAGGTGGACATATTGCACGATGTGGGCCGCAGCATCAACCCCGCCATCGACATCGGCCAGATTGAAGGCGCCTTCGTTCAGGGCATGGGCTGGCTCACTACCGAACAACTGGTGTGGAACGACAAGGGAATGTTGACCACCCACGCGCCCAGCACCTACAAAATTCCCACGGCGGGCGATGTGCCCCAGCACTTCAAGGTGGCGCTGTGGCCCGACCCGAACCCCGAAGACAACGTGTTTGGCAGCAAAGCCGTGGGCGAGCCGCCCTTCATGCTGTGTTTGAGCGTGTACGAGGCGCTGCGTGACGCCATAGCGCAAGCGCGGGAGGATGGCCATGCCGTCCGGCTGACGGCACCGGCGACGCCCGAGAATGTATTGAACGCCTTGAACGCTTAACACAGCAAACTGTTAACACCCATGTTAACAGTTTGCCGATTTTATCGAATATTTCGAAAATTTCAAGGTTTTTGATGCTCTAAGTCACGTGGAAAGGCGTTTTATTGCTATATATGTTATAGCAAATCCATAAATTCCTGTGTCTTGCAGCCTGGCCGGCACAAGGCAGTGTTTCAAGACGGTGTTAACGCGGCAGGCTTGAGTCTGCTTTAGGTTCTGTAAGCGCACGGTCTTTGCGGCACACCGCCAATGGGCGCGAGGTGCTGGAAATGATCTTGCTGACCAGAAAATCGTTGGCGGCCGCTTCCCATCGGATGCAGGCACAGCCGTAGCCGTAATTTCCATTGGTACGCACCCAGCGGTAGGGCGCAAACCGGGGCCAGTCGCCCTCGGCCTGGTGGCCGCCTTGCACGCCAATGGTCCATTCGCCATGGCGATCGGTCAGCCAGGCGTTGGCGGGGGTCGGGTTTTCAAACCACCCGCAACGCAGTGTGCCGGGCGCTGGCGCAGCACTTGCCGCCCGGTTCCCAGTGCTCGCAAACAGCAGGGCTGAAAGCAGAGCAAGCCGCCAGCCTGGTTTCATGGCCATTGTTTAATTCGCAAAGAGGCAAGGCATGGGCGGGCCAGTGGTTTATCCGGTGGTGTAACTGACGGCTGCATAGTATTTTTTGGCATAGACGGCGATGATTTCGTCGCAATCGTTGCCGTTGATGATTTTGCGGGCATTCTTCCAGTTTTCAGTGGTCGGGTTAAAGAAATCGGCGAACTTCTTGCCCGTGAAGGCACCGTCTTCCATGCCCTTGAACATGATTTTTGCGGCCAGCTCGGGCAGCATCACCTGGTCGGCTGCGGCGGCGTTGGAGGTGAGGTCCACACCAAACACTTTGCCCATCTTCGCGTAGTTGCTG
>JANMMR010000016.1:0-3138 GCA_031373455.1 Rhodoferax sp. | reverse complement strand
CGTGATACAGCGATATTGCCCATCAAGTCACGAATTAAATGCGTTTATTGCTCCTGAATATGATACAAATTCAAGTGAAATTATCAATTCAAATCCTTACACAACGCTTTTGCAGCGTGTGAGTGAAAAGACCGCTGCAATGGCAGCCCAGTGGCAATCTGTGGGTTTTTGCCACGGCGTCATGAACACCGACAACATGAGCATTCTGGGCCTGACCATCGACTACGGCCCGTTCCAGTTCATGGACGCTTACGTGCCCGGCCACATCTGCAACCACAGCGACACGGGCGGCCGCTACGCCTTCAACAAACAGCCCAACATCGCCTACTGGAACCTGTATGCGCTGGGGCAGGCGCTGCTGCCGCTGATGGGCAACGGAGATTCGTCCCAGGCGCAGGCTCAGGCCGTGGCTGCGCTCGAATCCTACAAAACCGTATTCCCCGCCGAATTCGAAGGCCGCATGCGGGCGAAACTGGGCTTGCCCGATGTGCCAGACGGCGACCCTGCACGTGACCGTTCGTTGATTGAAAACATCCTCAAGCTGCTCGCCAAAGACCGCGTTGACTTCACCATCTTCTGGCGCCGCTTGAGCAATCACATTGCCGGTGGCGCATTGGACCCCGTGCGCGACTTGTTCCTCGACCGCGACGCCTTCGATGCCTGGATGCTTCAATATTCAGAGCGGCTTGCGTCCATTTCACGGGCCCACGCAGCGGCTTTGATGCTCGCAACCAACCCCAAATACGTGTTGCGCAACCACCTGGGCGAAGAAGCCATCCGCAAAGCGAAGCTGAAAGATTTCAGCATGGTGCGCGACCTGCTCGCCGTGCTGGAGCGCCCGTTTGACGAACACTCGGCGTTTGAATCCTGGGCCGGTTTTCCGCCGGATTGGGCTGCTTCGATAGAGATCAGTTGCTCGTCTTAAGGCGAGGTACTGCCGATGTATTTCACCCGGGGGAACCCGGGCATCGCTTTACTGCGGCAGGACGGGCCACAGGCTCCGTGGCATGGCGAACTGTGCCTGGTGCGGGGCGTTGACTATTGAAAGACTTGCGAAGTCAAAACCCGGCGCTGCCATTTCAACCGCCGGAAATCCTTCGTGCAAATGCGCGCTCGTCATAGGCGGCACAGGAAGGCGATACTGGCCGTGTTGAAAGCCTGGGGTTGCTCGTACTGTGCCCAGTGATCGCAACCTTTGATCACCACAACCTCCACATTGGGCGCCACTTTGGCAATCGCGTAGGCATTGGTCAGAAACATATTGGGCGCGTCGACTGCGGCGAACACCTGAATGGGCAGCGTCAGCGACTTCCACTGCGCCTCCGATAGAGCCTGTCCGCCCAGGCTGAAGGCCAGCAGGCGTGGCATGGCAGCGGCCATCGAGGGCTGGCGGTAAATCTCCAGGCGAATCGCGACCAGATCGTCGGACAGCGTTGACGGATCGAGCACCAGCCCCTTCATGGCGGCGTAGACGCTGTCCCAGGTCGGATCGCTGGCTGCGGCGGATCGGCGCTTGCGCACCCCCTCGGCAAAGCGCCGCTCCTCGTCGGCGTCAACCACTATGCCTGCTGGCGCCACCATCACAAGGCGACTCACGCGCTGCGGATGGGCCAGCGCCATCGCCGCCCCCACCCATGACCCGAGCGACACACCGACAACCGAAGCCCGTTCAATGCCCAGCGCGTCGAGGACACCCACGGCGTGCGCCGCGTAGTCTTTGATGAGGTAGTCAAACGCCGGCTTGTCGGTCAGGCCGCACCCCAGCATGTCGAACGCGATCACCCGGAAGTGCTGTGCATAGTCTGCAAAGTTGGCGCAAAAATTCTCCAGGCTGCCTGCTGTTCCGTGCAGCATCATTGCAACCGGACCGTCAGCGCGGCCCGCTTCCAGGTAACGGGTGCGCACGCCGTGCACGTCGATCCAGCCCAAGCTGTGGGGCGTCGCGAAAAGGTGTTGCCAAATGCTGGGTGTGGAGTTCATGGGAGCCCGCTGGGTGTTTGGGGTTCAGGGTTTAGAGTGGAACCGACAGGAATCCGATCACGTTGCTGTTGAATTCCAGCGCCTTTTCGAAGGGCACCCACAAGCCGCAGCGACCATGGATATGGATGCGCACATTGGGGATTCGGTGCAGCATGAAAATCGCGTTATCGAAATTGAGCGTCTGGTTGTCGCGGCCCCAGATCACCAAGGTGTGGGCCTGGATGCAGTCCAACTGCTGCCACAGTGGTTCGAGTGTCTGGCCTGCGGTGCCGCCTTTGCCCTCTGGCGGGTTGGCCATGAAATCCGGGTCAATGCTGGCCTCGTAACGCTCGCGAATGATGTCCTCGCTGAGGATTGACGGATCGTGCACGATGCGGCTGACGGTTTGACGCATTTTCTCCATGCTGGGGCCATCACCACCATAGTAGTCATGCGAAGCAGGCTTGGGGTTGCCCGGGTGGAACAACGACAGGCCACCCGGCGAATTGATCACAATCAACCGGTCAATCCGGTTTGGGTAGTCGATGGCTATCTTGAGCGCGACCAATCCGCCAGTCGCCATGCCCATGACATGGGCCTTGTCGACGCCCAAGGCGTCAAGCATGGCCACAAATACACCCGCATAAATACTGGTGCGCGGGCCTTCGATGTTGGGTTTGTCTGATTTTCCGTAACCGGGCAAGTCCACCACCAAAACCCGGAAATGGCGCGAAAGCGCCTCAAGATTGCGGCCAAAATTGCCCCACCCGAAAGCGCCTGGCGCGCCGCCGTGTATGCAAAGCAAAACCGGGCCGCTGCCAGCCTCGTGGTAGTGGATCTTCACGTCGCCCGCCTGGGCGAAGCGGCTGGTATTGTCACGAGTGAGGGTCATGCTGCCGCCGTTGGCAATGGCTGGGGGGCATCCTGGCGGGCTTGTTCAATTCTCTGGGTCACCTGGGCCATCCACGCCTCGCGGCTCATGAAGCTGGATTCCAAACGCGCAGATGCCTCGGTGCGTGCTTCGATGTGCTGGACAGATTCAGTCAGCAGATCGAGCGGCCACCAGGTCGGCTGTTTCACGTACCAGGGCGTTGGCGTGTAGCACTCGATCCGGTTGCCCTCGGGGTCTGCCACATAGATGCTCCAGCTGTTGCCGTGGTCCTTTTGCTGCAGGATGGG
>JANMMR010000650.1:0-15905 GCA_031373455.1 Rhodoferax sp. | reverse complement strand
TAAAATTACTCCTAAATTTATAGCAATAAACCCATTGTTTTCGTGACTTACCTGCCAATAATTCATGAAAATACCTGAAAACCGGCTTCAACAGCCTCAATAAACCCCAATTTGGGTATGACTGGACCATCGCAGGTGCCGCTCACGCCCCGCGCAACAGATTCGCCAGCTCGACTGCGGACTTGATCTCCATCTTTTCAAACACCTTGGCACGGTGAACCTCAACGGTGCGCACGCTGATGCGCAGCTGGTCCGCGATCAGCTTGTTGGGCAGGCCCCGCACCACCAGCTGCATCACGTCGCGCTCGCGCTCCGTCAGCTCCTTCAGGCGGCTCGCAAGGTGGGTGCGCACACGGCGGTCTGCCAGGGTTTGCGCCGAGACTTTCAGTGCCTGCTCAACGCGGTCTACCAGGGCGTTGTCTGAAAACGGTTTCTCGCAAAAATCAAAGGCGCCGCGTTTGACGGCCGCCACAGCCGTGGGCACGTCAGCGTGGCCCGTGAGAAAGATCACCGGCATGGACTCGTGGTGGCCGCGCCCGGCCAGCCAGTCAAACAAGGCCAAGCCACTCATGCCGGGCATGCGCACATCCAGCAGCAGGCAATGCGGCTGGTCGCTCGGCAGGCCACGCTCAACCAGGGCGATGAAACTCTCGGCGCTGTCAAACACCTGGCTGGGGCAATTGCGGGTGCGCAGCAGCCAGGCCAGGGCGTCGCGCACGCCGGCATCGTCATCGACGATGAAAACACAGGCGTCCAGGCTGGGTTGCATGGCCGGATGTTAGGTGATGTTCATGCCACCGTTGGCGTTGCGACAGCCGGCAAAGTGAACGTGAACACCGTGCCACGCGGCTGGTTGGGCTCAAACTCGAGCGAGCCGCCGTGTTGCTCGACCACCGTGCGGCACAGGCTCAGGCCGAGCCCCATGCCTTCGGCCTTGGTGGTGAAAAAGGGCGTGAAGAGCTGTTGTTTCACATCATCTGAAATGCCGGGTCCCCAGTCGGCAACACTGAAGGCCAGCCAGTTGGCTTGGCCGCGCACCGTCACGCGGACCACACGCAGCACCAGCAACCGATTGAGGTTGTCAGGCACATCCATCGCCTGCATGCCATTGCGCGCCAGGTTCAGCAGCACCTGCTCGACCATGGTGCGGTCGCAGCGCACCATCGGCACATCGGCATCCACCTGGGTTTGCACCTGCACCGACAATTTGCGTGCCTGCAGGCTGATGAGCGGCCCCACGGCGTCCAGCAGCGACTGCGGTGTGACCATTTCGCGGCTGCGGTCTCGCCGGCGCACAAAGTCGTTCACGCTCTTGATCACTTTGCCGGCGCGTTCGGCCTGCTCGGCAATGCGCTGCATGGCCAGTTCCAGTTCCCGCCGCAGGCCCGGCGCCACATCCGCTCGCGCCTGCTGGCCACTGCTCTGGTCGGCTGCTTCGAGCAGGTTGGCGGACCCGGTGGCGTAACTGGCAATGGCAGCCAGCGGCTGATTGAGTTCGTGGCTGAGCAAAGAGGCCATCTCGCCCACCGTCGCCAGGCGTGCGGTGGCCGTCAGGCGCTCCTGGCTGGCGCGCGACTGCTCCTCCACGCGCCGCTGTTCGCTCATATCCAGGAAGGCGCTCATCCAGCCAGTCTGGCGCCCTTCGGCGTTGATCAGCGGCGCTTCAATGATGAGCACCGGAAACAGGCTGCCGTCTTTGCGCATGAACACCGATTCAAAACCCTCGCGCGGAGGCGCGTTGCCCGCCAGGCGGATGGCCTGGCGCTGCGCGTATTCGTCAATCAAGGTGGTCGGCCAATAGGGCGCCGGGCCGCTTTGCGTCAGCTCGGCGGCGCTGAACCCGACCATCTGGCAAAACGCCGGGTTGACATAGGTGGTGGTGCCCGCGAGGTCGCGCGCGCGCAGGCCGGTCACGAGCGAATCCTCCATCGCTTTCCTGAAGGCCAGAGCCTCGGCCAGGCCGCGCTCCGCGCGCAAGCGCCTGCGGATGTCCTTGCCCAGAAGCGCCAGCACCGAAATCAGGGCGATTGCCATGGCGGTGACCAGCGCGGTCAGCACATTGGGAAACAGGTCGGGCGCGCCGCGCCAGCTGCTCATGCGCAGGATCATGGTGCTGCCGGGCAGATCCAGCACCTGTTGGGTGGAAAACACGCGGCTGCCGCGCGGCCCGTCCCCGCGCACGGCAAGCCGCGTGCCGTCGGCCTCGATGAAGGACACGTCCTGGTTGCGTGTGAGCTGGCGCGACAACAACTCGTTGAGCATCTCCTGCAGCGAGTACGTGGCCACCAAAAAACCCACGATTCGCCCCGAGCCCGACAAGGGCAGGCACAGGTCGATCGCATCGAGTCCGCGACCGTTTGCTTGCGGCACAAAATAGCTGTTGGAGTAGGCCGCGCCGCCATATTTGCGCGCGGCAACACAGGCCTGTGAGACGTCGGTCGATGCAATGTCGCGGCCCAGCGGCTCAAACGCTTGCGGGTGAAACGGCGATTCAACGTGGGCGCGCACTGCGAGGTCGGCGGCGCGCCATTCCAGGCGCACCATCTCGCGGTGTTCACGCAGCAGTGACGTGGTGCCGGTGGTCCAGGCCTCGCGCCCGGGCTCGCCGTATTGGAGCGCCTGCAGGCTGTGCAGGTTGCGCGTCATGGCGGCGCGGATGTCAGTCACCGCCTCGACGGCGTCGCGTTCAAGTTTGTCCTGCACCTGGCTTGCCTCATAACGCCCGGCCAGCCAGACCAGCATCACCAGCAGCACCGCCACCAGCGCCACCAAAGACAGCCACAGTGCGCGCCGGCGACCGCCCCAGCGCTGGTGGTCCGCGTCGGCCGGGGCCGCAGCGCCCACGGCTGGCGGCTCGATGCGAGGCTGCGCTTGGGCGCTCACAAGACGCGGTGATCCAGCGCGGGCAGCTGGGCCTGCGCACTGTGCCGCCCGGCGAGAGTCAATTCGCGGCACACCACGCCCGGGCCTTCGGCTTGCTGCGCCATCACCGTGCCCCAGGGGTCAACCAACAGGCTGTGGCCCCAGGTGGTACGCCCGTTTTCGTGCAAGCCGCCTTGCGCGGCGGCAACCACGTAGGCCTGGTTTTCAATGGCGCGCGCACGCAGCAAGATCTCCCAGTGGGCTTGGCCGGTCACGTGGGTAAACGCGCTGGGGACCAGCAGCAGATCCGCCGCGTCGCGGGCATAGGCGCGGTACAGTTCCGGAAAGCGCAGGTCGTAACAGACGCTCAAGCCGACCCGCCAGGTGTGACCGTCGCGCGAGGGAAGCGTGAGCACAACGGGTTTCGATCCAGGCGCCAGCACGCGGGACTCGTCGTAGCGCTCGACGCCATTGTCAAACCGGAACAGGTGAATCTTGTCGTACCGCGCGGCACACCGCCCATCGGGTGCGAAAACCAGCAGCGTGTTGGTGACTTTCGCAGGCTGGCCGGCGACGGTTGGTGCGGCGTCAATGGTCAAAGGCAGTGTGCCGCCTGCGATCCACAGGCCCAGCCGTTGGGCCGTGGCCGCCAGGAAATCCTGGATCGGCCCCGCGCCAAACCGCTCCTGGATGGCGAGTTTGTCGGTGTCGCGGCGTCCCAGAATGCAAAAATACTCGGGCAACACGGCCAATTCGGCACCCTGCCCGGCCGCTTGCTCCAATAACTCCTGCGCCTGGGCGAGGTTGGGTGCCGGTGCAGTGCCCGACACCATCTGGATGGCGGCCACTTTCACCGCGTCACCTCGGTGCTGGTATCAACACTGCCGTCCGCCTTGCGGGTCACGCGGGCCACGCGGGGGTCAACCCAGGTGCCGTCAATATGGAACTCCTGGGTTGCCGTTTCGATCAAGGGACGGCGCAGGATCAATTGCGCCAGAAAGGTGCCCAGCCCAATCGCCGGGTTGATCACGGTTGCAATCAGCGAGGCAGTGCCGGCGTTGATTTCAGGCACCACCACCACACGCAGGTCCTGCGTCTCTCGGGCGATATCGGCACGGCCTTCCATCAGCACGGCCGCGTTCACACCTTTCATCTGCAGGTTGTTGGTGGTGGCAATGCCCTGATCAATCTTCACGTCGCCCCGCACAAAGTCGAAGGAAAATCCTTCGGTGAAAACATCGCGAAAATCAAGCGCCAGCCGCCGCGGCAGCGACTGCAGGCTCAAGACGCCCAGCAGCTTGGCCAGGCCCGGGTCGGCTTTGAGGAATTGCCCGGATTCGACGTTGACGTTGAATGCGCCGCCCAAGGTGGGGTAGTCCAATGACAATGGTGAGCCGATCCAGGCAACCTGGCCTTCGAGCTTGCCCTTTCCCTGGCGGATGACGTCTTTCATGCCAAAACGGGACAACAAGGCACCGGAGTCCTGAACATCGAGTTTGAAATTCATCACCGTGCGGCGGCGCTCGGGGCCCGGCCTGCCCGCTGCGGCGTTCGAGCCGGGCGCCAGCGCGTTGAGGGTGGCCCAATTGCCGGTGGCGGCGAATGTGGCCTCCGGCATTTGCAGGTTGAACTTGGAGAGGCGCCACTCCCGCGCCGTGCCGGCGACGCGGTTGATGGCTTCGACTTCAACGCGGCCGAGTTTTTTCCCGCGCAGTTCCAGATCGTCCACCACGATATCGAGCGCCGGCATGGTGGCAGGTTGTTCGTCCAGCAGGTTCTCCACATCCTTGGCTGACGACTGGGCCAGCGTCAAACGGGCCAAACGTGCAAAAATCCGCGCGGCCGCTGCGCCAGCCGGCGGGCGGTATTCGGCGTAACCATTCAACTCCGTTGACTCGATATTGGCACGCCAAACGCGCGCATCGCGCGAAGCACCCACCACCACCTGGCTAAATTTGCGCCCGGCAACACCCAGGTCGGCGGTTCGCAAACCCACGGCGGTGGGCAGGTAGGTCAATGCCGCGCTGAGGGCTGTTTGTGCGGTGTCAGGCGCCACGCCGGCCGCAGTGCCCGCTGCATTGCCCACCGACGCGATGGCGGAAGCCGGCGCGCCCGAAGCTTGTGTGAAAACCTGGGCCCACGCATCCACATCGATGCTGGGCAGGTTGACGTTGGCCACGACCCCTTCTGGAGGCAGCGGCACCACCTCACCGGGCGCCAGCCCAATGGCAATGCTGCCGGACAGCACACGCGCGACGTCACTGGAAACATCGCGCAAGTAGCTGAAAGTGGCAATTTTGGGAACCTCGATCTGGATCAGGTCGAGCAACTTTGGCGGACTCCTGCTGTCCGCGCCAGGCTTGTCGGGCCGGTTGCTGATCTGGATGCGCAATGGCAAGGTGCTTTCGGCGTTTTTGGCAAACGGCGGCGGCAAGTTCAGTGCCATGCCCGCCAGATTGCTGGTGACGAGCAGTTCCGGCGGGCCCTGACCTAAATTGAGCACGGCAATGTAATCGGCAGAACCGGTAGCCTGAGTCGCCAGACGCGACACCAACCCCAGCTCTTTGCTTTGCCGCAGGGCTTGGGCGCTGAGGTTTCCCTGCGCCTGCAAGACGACACCGTTCAACAAGGCGCCGGAACCTGCCACTCCTGCTGCCGTTCCGCCAGCGGCCACAGTGCCCTCCGTGCGGCCAAAATTCGGCGACCCACCGCGGACGGTCACATCGCCGCCAAACAGCCGCGCTTGAACGGCCGGAATATTGAAACCCCGTTCGTTGAAGTTGACCGCGCCCTTGGTGCGCGTCAGCAACGGTGCGCCGGCGGAAGGGCGGACTTCACTGTCGGTCAACGTGACGGAACCCTGAACCAGGGTGCGCTCCAGGGCGCCCAGCGGCAATGTCAATTTCACTTGTGCATCGCCAAGGCCGGTTGCGGCAAATTCTGTCAACGCCCCACCAGTCATTGTTTTCAGTGGCGAGTCGTTCACCAGCGCCAACATGCTCGCCAGCGGCCCTTTGGCCTCTGCCGAAACCATCACCGTAGGCGACTTCAACAGGTCGGGAATCTGCCCTTCGGCCTTGGCGATCTGCAAGGGCGGCAAACCCGCCTTGGGTATCAGGCGACCTGCAGCGTTTTTGACCTGCAGCTGCAAGCGGTCCAATACAAAATCACCGGTCAACTGGGTCAATTCCGGCCAAGGCAAGGACCCTGCCGGCAATATGCTCGCTGGCGCAAACGCGAACCCGACATCGGCCAAGCGGGCTGAAATCCGGAAGTCACCTTGCTTGGCCGTGTGAAAAGGCATGTCGTACAAATCGCCCTTGAGCCGGATCTTCACATCACTCGCGCTGCCTTTTCGCACCGCGTTTCGGACGTAGTCGCGCACAGCTGGCAACATGGCCTCAGGCAAATACCGGTAAAGACTGACGCCCTCAAGCCGGTTGATCGTGGCCTGCAAATCGAGCACGCCCGGAAACCGCCCCCGCCCCTGGGCCAGATTGGGCACGCTGGTTTGCCACTTGAATTGACCCTCACCCTGGCCATCCTGATTTTTGAACTTGATCGCGCTGGATGTCACGGCAATGTGTTGAGGCGTCACCCGCCAATCCACGTCGCCCTTCAGTTCTGTCAGGGCAACGCGCGATTCTTCCAGCAAACCTGGCAAATCCAGAACACCGTTCGTCATGTCAAGGCTGGCCTTGCCCCCGGCGTCAGTCATTTCGAAAATTGCAGAGAGCCCGACGACGCCGGGAATGCGGGGGCCACTGGACGTCAAACCCAAGCCCTTCACTCTGCCACGAGCGTCATATTTCTCGGGTGTGTCAAGGTCACCGGTCCAATTGGCACGGAAACCCTCAACGACGCCCTTGGGGTCAACCGCGGTCAGGCGGGCGCGCACCGCCTCGCCAATTGGCAGACGGTCGGCCAGCTGGGCCAACAGGGCCAAATCGACCTGGTCAGCCTCCAACTGGTATTTTTTTCCGGTCTGTTCAATTTTGAAATTCCCGGCGGGCCACGCCTTTCCTGCTTGAGGCAGCATGAGCAGGCCCTCTGTGTGGAACTCGAACCCGTCGGTCTTCAGCCGGCCGCCCAAACGCCCTGAAACCGTGTGCAATTCGAGCGCTGCAGATTGCTTGCCGAGCTGGGTTTTCACGCCAGCCAGGGCCACGTCTGCTACGGCCTGTACGGCTGCACCGTTTTGAATGTCAACCCAGGTGCGAATAGCGCCGGCGCCCTCCCCGACCTTGATGCCGGCGTTGGCGTAAAGGCTGAGCCGGGCCACGTCAATCCGCTGAAAATTGGCATACAGCTGACCCGTCCATTCTTTCCAGAGCCCGCTGTGGCGCGACAGCAGGGGTTGGCGAAATTTGCCAGTGAGGGTAAATCGATCACCCAACTGCGGATCGGGTGTCGCGTCCAGGCGCATCTGGTGGCTGCGAAATCCATTCTGCAAGATGAAATCAACCTGGCGCGCCTCAAGCGGTTCCTGGGGATTCAACTCATCGGTCCAGCGCAGCAGGCCATTTTTGATGACGACTTCCTTTTGCGTGAACAGCCAGTCGGCCAGTCGGTTGTCTTCGCTGGTGTCACCGCCCGCCAGCACCAGGCCGGCCACCACAAACCGCCCATCGGCACGCCGTCGCACGTCGAGCTGGGGACTGTCGATATACAGCTGATCGAGCCCGAACGTCATGACCGATTGTGGTGAAATGGCCACCACCACCCGCGCAAGCACCAACGCAGAGCGCCCCTGGGCGTCCATCAATCTCACGTCCTTGAATTCAATCGACGGGATCAAGCCACCCGAACGGGTGGTGATTTCCCCGATCTTGACCGGCAGACCCAAAGCCGCGGTGGCCCGTGTTTCTATCTCGGCGCGAAATTCGCCGATTCGCGGCACAATGACCCAATGCAAGGTGCCCCACAACGCAGCCAGTATGAACCAGGCCGTCAGCATCAGTGCCAGCGTCCAGCGCGCAACCGCACTGGCGAGTTTCAGCAGCGTCGAAGGTACGGGTGGCAGTGCGTGCATTGGCGGGGGGAAACGAGTCAGGAATTATGACCCTCATTGAATCCCCCTCCACCGAGAAGTCTGACCCGGCCGTTGCCCCGCCGGCCGATCCAGCTGCAGCCCGGGACATCGGCGCCCACTCCCGCTTTGCAAGCCGGATCCGGCGGCGCTACGCGGTTGAAATCGACTGGCTTGATGCGGGCGTACCGGATGCGGCGGCAATCGCCCAAATCTACAAACGGCTGTCAGCCGCAGGGCACGACATTGGCGCCGCGCTTCGGATTACGCGGCAACTGGTGGTAGAGCGACTGCTGACCTTGGATTGCGGTGGGCAGGCAGGTTTGCCCGAAGTTGTCGCCTGCATGTCGGAGTTGGCGAGTTTTTCACTGAATCTGGCTGACGGGCATGCCCGTCGCACGCTTGAATCAACGCACGGCACCCCGTTGGCTCCGGACGGCGGAAAGGCGCGGATTTGGGTCCTGGGCATGGGAAAACTTGGCGCCCGCGAACTCAACGTGTCCAGCGACATCGATTTGATCTATGTTTATGACCACGATGGCCTCACCAGTGGGCTGGAGGGTGGCCAGGGAAAAATATCCAACCAGGAGTTTTTTGCCAAGTACGTCAAGAGCATGTTCACCTTGATTGGCGACACCACAGAACATGGATTTGTGTTTCGGATCGACCTGGCTTTGCGGCCCAATGGAAATTCCGGTCCCGTGGCATTGTCCCTGGGCGCGCTCGAAGAGTACTTCCAGATTCAGGGGCGCGAGTGGGAGCGCTTTGCCTGGCTCAAAAGCCGGGTCGTGGTTCCACGTGACGCGTTGGCGAGCGGGCCAGTTCTTGAAATTCGAAGTTTGGTGCAACCCTTTGTTTTCCGTCGCTACCTCGATTACCGCGTGTTTGAGTCGCTTCGGGTCTTGCATGGCCAAATCCGCGATCACGCCGCCAAACGCAGTGCGGGGCGCCCTGAGCGTGCCAACGACGTCAAGTTGTCGCGCGGCGGCATCCGCGAGATTGAATTTATCGTGCAACTGTTGCAGGTGGTTCGGGGCGGTCAGTTCCCTGAGCTGCGGACGCGACCGACACTGAGCGGACTGCAGCGTCTGGCACGAGCCTCACTGCTTGCCCCGAACGTGGCCGATGGACTCGCCAAGGCTTACGATTTTTTACGGCGGGTTGAACACCGTATCCAGTACCTGGACGACCAGCAATCCCATGTCCTGCCCACACGAGATGACGACCTGGCCTGGATTTCCGAAACAATGGGTTACCCGAACACTGGCCTGTTTCTCAGCCAACTCAATCTGTATCGGGAATTCGTGGCCCATGAATTCGACGCATTGCTGGGTGGCAACACTGAGCCGTGCAATGGGAAGGCCTGCCATAAATTGGTGGCGGACAAACCCGATTTGGATAACCTGCTGGACAACATGCCGCCGGACCTGCGTCAAAGGGTGCTGGGCTGGCGTGACCATCCCCGGGTGATGGCGCTTTCAGACGAGTCCCGGCAGCGCCTTGTCAATTTGCTGGCACGCACAGTGCAATGGTTGAATGCGGGCCTGGTCACCGAATTGGCAGCGGTGCGCCTTGCGGATTGGATGGAGCCACTGCTCAAACGCGAAAGTTACCTCGCCCTGCTGCTGGAGCGCCCGGTGGTTCACGAACGCCTGCTGCGCATGTTGGGGGCGGCTCGATGGCCCGCCCGTTATCTGTTGGCCCATCCCGGGGTGGTGGACGAGCTGGCCGGGAACCAGCTGTATGAAGAACGTTTCAACTCGGCCGATTTTGAAGGTGACCTTTTGCGGCGCCGCGCTGCACTGAAAAGCGCTGCGGACGATGGCGAAGAAGCGCTGCTGAACCTGCTGAGGCGCGCACACCATGCCGAGGTATTTCGGACGCTGGCGCGGGATGTGGAAGGCCGCATCAGTGTCGAACAAGTGGCCGACGACCTCAGCGCCCTGGCCGAATCGGTGCTGAAAACGACGGTGTTGTGGTGTTGGGAGCGGTTGAAAAACCGCCACCGCGAAGCGCCACAGATCGCCATCATCGCCTACGGCAAACTCGGCGGCAAGGAGCTTGGTTATGGCAGCGACCTGGACATCGTCTTTGTGTACGAAGACGAGGACGGGCGCGCCGGAGAAATCTACGCCAGCCTGGTGCGCAAGCTGATCAACTGGTTGACAGTCAAGACTGGTGAAGGCGATCTGTACGAGATCGACACGGCACTTCGCCCCAATGGCAATGCGGGTTTGCTGGTATCACCCTTTGAGGCCTTCACCAGCTACCAGTTGCAACGCGGCAGCAACACCGCCTGGACCTGGGAGCACCAGGCCATGACACGCGCGCGGTGTGTTTTTGGCTCACCCGAGTTGCGCGCCAGATTTGATGCCATCCGTCAGGCTGTGATTGCAGCGCCGCGCGACGCGTCTGAACTCAAAGTGGAGATCAGCGCAATGCGCGAACGGATCCGTAACGCACACACGGACAAACCCGGTCGGTTCGACGCAAAACACAGTCGCGGTGGCATGGTCGATGTGGAGTTTGCCGTCCAGTACCTGGTGCTTTCCCAAGGCGCTCGGCACCCAGAATTGACACCCAATGTCGGCAATATCGCCTTGCTGGAGCGGGCCCAAAGCTGCGGGCTTCTGCCCGAGCCTCTGGGTACGGACGCCGCCAACGCATACCGTGAGTTGCGACAGGCTCAGCACCGCGCGCGGCTGGATGAAGCCCCCACATTCGTGGAGGACAACAGTCTGTCGGCGTACCAGCAATCGGGACTCGCTGTTTGGGCAACGGTGTTTGAAACATAAAGTGCTGCACGGGCTGGCTTGCAGTCCGCATTTCCGCAACAGTCTGTCTGGACTCTTCAACTTAAATCAAACGATTGATTTAACTATGCTAGCATTCCCGGCCGATGAAAACCCGCGACCCGACTACCCCGCCCACCAAGCTGACGCCACGTGTTGCGCGGACACCGCGAAGTGATGGCGCGCTTGCCCGCCAGCGTCTGCTTCTGGCGGCTCTCAAGTTGTTTGCTTCCAACGGTTTTTCAAAGACCTCAACCCGTGAGATTGCCGATGCCGCGGGCGTGAACATCGCGGCCATCAGCTATTACTTTGGCGACAAAGCGGCGCTCTACCGCACGGTTTTTGTGGAGCCCATGGGAGGGCATCACAACGACCCCTCACTCTTTGCGCAGCCGGGCTTGGAAATGCGCCAGGCGCTGCAGGTCTATTACGCGGGCTTTCTCGCCCCGATGAAACAGGGAGATCTGTTGCAACAGTGTGTCCGCTTGCATTACCGCGAAATGATTGAGCCCACAGGACTGTGGGCCCAGGAAATCGAACACGGGATCAAGCCTGCTCACAAGGCGCTTTGCGCGGTGTTGTGTCGCCATCTCGGCTTGGCACGGCCCGATGCAGAAATCCATCGGTTGGGTTTTGCCATTGCGGCGTTGGCATTGCAGATGTTTGTGGGGCGCGACCTGATTGACGCCATCGCGCCACGACTCGCCAGCACACCCACTGCAATTGACAGGGCGGTCCAGCGCCTGACGGACTTCGCTTCGGCCATGGTTGATGCGGAACGTGTGCATCGTCAGCGCTCCCTCAAAGGGGAAGCATCATGAGAAAATTGCCGGTCACCGCGTGGTGCCTTCCGTTTGTTCTGCTTGGTTGCGCCAGTTTGCCAGCGCCGACCGATGTTGCCGCCCCGCTTTCCGCATTGGCGCCTGCCCAATGGCAAGTGCCACTTCCACACAATGGCCGGAGCGAAGACCTTGGGCGTTGGTGGCAACAACATGGCGACGCGCTTCTTGTTGAGTTGATCGACGCTGCGCAGTCGGTGAGCCCTTCGTTGGCCGCAGCAAAGTCGCGGATCGGGCAGTCCCGCGCCGCACTGGCCGTCAGCCGTGCAGCAATGGGGCCCACTTTGGATGCATCGGCCAGCGCTGCCCGTTCGGTGACGCAGCCCGACATTCCCCTGGCAACCACGTTGCAAGCAGGATTGCTTGCCGCTTGGGAGGTTGACCTGTTTGGCGCGGCATCCAGCGCCAGCGCGGCGGCGGCAGGGCGTCTGTCTGGCGCCCAGGCCATGTGGCACGATGCCCGCGTGTCTGTGGCGGCTGAGGTTGCCAACCAGTACCTTCAACTCGTCTCCTGTACCCGGCAGTCGTCGCTGGCCCGGCAAGACGGCGATTCAAGGGCCGAATCGGTCCGTCTGTTGGGCATCTCGACCCGTGCAGGGTTCACCGCCAATGGCGACCTCGAATTGGGCAAAGCGAGCGCGGCCGACGCGGCCAACCAGCTTGTCGCGGTTGGCGCCCAATGTGACGTCTTGGTGAAAGGTTTGGTCGCACTGACCGGTTTTCCGGAACCGGATTTGAGGGCACGATTCGCCCAAGCCGCGGGCGGACAAGCCGACCTAGCCCCCGTCCATGTGGCCGTCGTTCCAGCCGAAGCGTTGAACCAGAGACCTGACCTGTATGCCGCAGCACGCGACATCGATGCAGCCGCACAGGATTTGGCCAGCTACAACGCCCAACGTTATCCGAGACTCAGCCTGAACGGGTCCATTGGCGCACTCAGCGTCAATGCAGGTGGGCTCAGCAACAGTATGGCGACCTGGTCGATTGGCCCAGTGACCCTCTCGGTGCCTCTGTTGGACGGGGGTCGTCGACTGGCCAATGTCGAGGCCGCCCAATACAGGTACGACGAGGCCGTGGCGATTTACCGGGCCAAAGTGCGGCAGGCGATTCGCGAAGTCGAGCAGGCGCTGGTCAACCTGCAGGCCGCCCGGAACCAGAGGATCAACTCCGAAGTTTCGGCCCAGGCATGGCGCGACAGCCTGGACGCAGTATTGGCGCGACAGCGCAGCGGATTCGCAAGCCAAATAGACGTCGAAAACACCCGCCGGATGGCGCTCGCCGCCGAGACCGGCCGCCTTGCCTTGCAACGGGACCAGTTGCTGGCGTGGGTCGCCTTGTACCGGGCGGTCGGCGGTGGTTGGCAACCTGCTGCGGTTGCGGCGGCGGATCCGTACAAGACCCGATGACGCGACCCACAACCCTGCAAACGCGCGAATTTTCGCGCTCCACTTCATGTTTGCCTCCGATACCCATGACTGTTAAATTCCTCAATCTTTCCGCACGTTGGATGGCCACGCTTTTAGTCATCGCCTCGTCGACGCTGGCAATGCTTTGCAGCACGGTACATGCAGCAGACGAAAAGCCCAAGGCGGCGCCCAAACCCGCGTTGACCGTCACCGTCACCCAACTTCAAATTGCGCAATTGCCTGTCGCCCTCAGTGCAAACGGCAACATTGCGGCCTGGCAGGAAACCAGCATCGGCAGCGAAGCGCAAGGCTTGCGACTGGCCGAGGTGCGCGTCGACATCGGTGACCGCGTGCGTGCTGGCCAGGTATTGGCTGTGTACGCGTCTGACGGCATCCAGGCCGATATTTCGCAGGCCCGCGCCGTCCTGGCCGAGGCCGAAGTGGCCGCCAATGCCGCCGCGCAAGAAGCCGATCGGGCGCGCGCTGTGCAAAACAGCGGTGCCGTCAGTGCACAGCAAATCAGCCAGCTGATCAACGCCGAGTCAAGCGCCAAAGCCCGGGTCCTGACCGCGCGGGCACAAGTTCTGGCGCAACAGGTGCGCCTGAAAAACACCCAGGTTCTGGCGCCAGATTTCGGCATCATTTCCGCGCGAACCGCGTCGGCCGGTGCATTGGGCGGTGGCGAATTGTTCCGCCTGATCCGCAAGGGTCGGCTTGAATGGCGTGCCGAAGTGACGTCGGCGGAACTGGCCCGCGTGAAACCCGGCCTGGCCGTGACCGTCACCAGCGCCGCTGGCGCGAAGGTTGGGGGCAGGGTTCGCATGATCAGCCCGCAAGTTGACGCCCAAACCCGTGCGGCACTGGTGTATGTGGATTTGCCGGTATCACCCGACGTGCAGCATCTGGTCAAACCCGGCATGTTTGCCAAGGGCGAGTTTGAGCTGGGCCAAAGCCAGGCCGTGACCCTGCCCCAAACGGCAGTGGTCCTGCGGGACGGATTCACTTACGTCTACACGGTTGGCGCAGACAACCGCATTGCGCAGGTCAAGGTGCAGACTGGCCGGATGGTTGGCGAGCGCACGGAAATTCTCAGCAAACTGGCCCCCGACGCCCGCGTGGTGGCGGTTGGCGCGGGTTTCCTGAATGACGGCGACCTTGTCCGCGTCACGGCCGGCAAATAGAAGTACGACCCATAGAAAGCGCTGCGCAACATGAATGTCTCGGCCTGGTCGATCCGCAATCCGATTCCGTCGGTGATGCTGTTTGTGCTGCTCACCTTTGCGGGCCTGCTGTCATTCAAGGCCATGAAGATACAGAATTTCCCGGACATCGACCTGCCCACGGTGATGGTCACGGCTGCCCTGCCCGGGGCGGCTCCGGCCCAGCTCGAAACAGAAGTTGCCCGAAAAATCGAGAACTCAATCGCAACCTTGCAGGGACTCAAACACATTCACACCAAGGTGCAGGATGGCGCGGTAACTATTACCGCCGAGTTCCGCCTGGAGAAGCCGGTGCAGGAGGCGGTGGACGACGTGCGTTCGGCGGTGTCCCGTGTCCGCAGTGAATTACCCGGTGATGTCCGCGATCCAATTGTCAGCAAGCTCGACATGGCGGCTTTGCCGGTGCTGGCCTTCACGGTTCGGTCCAGCACGCTTGACGACGAGGCCCTGTCCTGGTTTGTTGACAACGAGATCTCCAAGCGGCTGTTGTCTGTCCGGGGCGTGGGAGGCGTCGCGCGGGTGGGCGGTGGCACGCGCGAAGTGCGGGTGGCGCTCGATCCGTTCAAGCTGCAAGCCCTCAATGCCACAGCAGCCGATGTGTCGCGCCAGATCCGCCAGGTGCAGCAGGACAGCGCGGGCGGCCGCACCGACGTCGGTGGCGGCGAGCAACCGGTCCGCACGCTGGCCACCGTCAAGTCCGCGCAGGAGTTGGGCGGCCTGTTCCTTAGTCTGAGTGACGGCCGGAAAATTCGCCTGGACCAGGTTGCCACCGTGTCCGACACCATCGCCGAGCCGCGTTCCGCCGCGCTGCTCAACGGCAAACCCGTGGTCGGATTTGAAGTGTCCCGCAGCCGGGGCGAGAGCGAGGTGTCGGTTGGTGCCGCTGTGCAAGTCGCACTGGCCGAACTCAAGGCGCTGCACCCGGATCTCGAGCTGACCGAGGCTTTCAACTTTGTCGCACCGGTGGAAGAGGAATACCAGGGTTCGATGGCACTGCTGTACGAGGGCGCGGCACTTGCTGTGCTCGTGGTGTGGTTGTTCCTGCGCGATTGGCGCGCCACCTTTGTCTCCTCTGTAGCGTTGCCCATGTCCGCCATACCCGCCTTCATCGGCATGTACCTGCTGGGTTTTTCCGTCAACGTGGTGACCTTGCTGGCGCTGTCTCTGGTGGTGGGCATCCTGGTGGACGATGCGATTGTGGAAGTGGAAAACATCGTTCGCCATTTGCGCATGGGCAAATCCCCCTACCAGGCGGCGATGGAAGCGGCCGATGAAATTGGTCTAGCGGTGATAGCCACAACCTTCACCCTGATTGCCGTGTTTTTGCCCACCGCCTTCATGAGTGGTGTTGCCGGCAAATTCTTCAAACAATTCGGCTGGACGGCTTCCCTCGCCGTCGGCGCCTCGCTGATCGTGGCCCGCATGCTGACGCCCATGATGGCGGCCTACATCCTCAAACCCATCGTGACCGCCTACAAGGAACCGGGCTGGATGAAAGTCTACATGCGCATGGCTAACTGGTGCGTGCGGCACAGAATGGCCACGGCGGTCGCCTCTGGTGCGTTTTTCTTTGGCTCCATCATGTTGATCCCGCTGTTGCCGACCGGCTTTGTGCCGCCGGACGACAACTCGCAAACCCAGGTCTACCTGGAGCTGCCGCCCGGCTCCACGCTGGCCCAGACCCTTGAGACGGCCGAAGCCGCACGCGTGATGATCAGCAAGGTCGAGCACGTGAAAAGTACCTACACCACGATCGG
>JANMMR010000605.1:0-5738 GCA_031373455.1 Rhodoferax sp. | reverse complement strand
CTGCGCTGGTGAGTGCTTGCGGTAGATTCGCTGCATGGGTTTCGACTTCATCATCAATTTGAGGGATGCCAACCATGGCCGATTCCGGCAACATGTCTGAACCTGACGGACAAACCCATGCAGAGTTGCTGCAGATGGCCTTGCCGGTCAGCCAGAAAGTGGTGCTGGTGATTGACTTGGTCGAATCTGTAAGACTGATGGCGGCGGACGAGGCAGGCACGGTTGCCCGATGGCGCGACTTCGCCCTTGCCGCGCAAGCCCACTTCATTCCGGCCCACCGTGGCCGCCTGGTCAAAAGCCTCGGCGACGGGCTGATGGTCGAGTTCGAGCAGCCGCGCGAGGCCGCCAATGCCGCCCATGCCCTGCACCTTGCCATCGCCAAGGGCAATGCTGGCCTGGCAACCGAGCGCCAGTTTCATTTGCGCGCGGGCATCAACGCCACCCACGTTTTCACCGACAACAACGACATCTACGGCGCGGGTGTCAACCTTGCCGCACGCCTGGCGACGCTGGCCGGTCCGGGTGAAACCGTCGTCTCTGGCAGTGTGCGCGACGGCCTCACGGACGGCCTGGACGCCAGCGTAGAGGACCTGGGGGACTGTTACCTCAAACACATCGACCAGCCCGTGCGCGCTTACCGCGTGGGGGCGGCGGGCGCGGCGCCGGTGGTGGTGGCGCGCGCCCAGTATGACGCGCCGCTCAAACCGGTGATCGCCGTCATACCCTTCGAAGCCCGTGGCAACGAGCCCGAATATTTCGCGGTAGGCGACCTGATCGCCGACGGCGTGATTGCGCAGCTGATCCGCAGCGCCGACCTGTCGGTGATATCCCGCCTCTCGGCCACCCGCTTTCGCGGGCGCGGCGCCAATTTGAGCGAAATCAGCCAGGGTCTGGGCGTCAATTACGTGTTGTCAGGGAGCTACTGGCTGGTGGGCAGCGCTGGCGGCGGCAAACTGCTGGTGTCGGTCGAACTGGCCAACACCGCCAAGAACCAGATCGTCTGGACCGAACGTTTCGATGCCGATGTGGGCGACCTGCTGCAAAGCGAGTCCGAATGCGCCTGGCGCATCGCGCTGGCGTGCCACCGCTGCCTGGTGAACCATGAAGTGGAACGGGCCAAGGCGCAATCAAGCGCCACGCTGACGGCCTATTCCCTCAAGTTGAGCGGCATAGACCTGATGCATCGGTCGGGGAGAGACGATTTTGAACGCGGGCGCGTGCTGCTGGGAGCCCTCACGGAGCGCCACCAACGCTCGGCTGACGCCTATGCCTGGCTGGCGAAGTGGCATGTCCTGCGGGTGATACGCGGCATCAGCCCTTCACCGGCCAATGACGCCCGCAACGCGCTGGATGCCTGCAAGCGGGCGCTGGATATCTGGCCAGACCATGTGCTGACACTGGCCGTGCAGGGTTACGCCCTGTGCCAGATGATGGGCGAAGGCGATCTTTCGCGGGATTGCCTGGACCGCTCCTTGCAGCTGGCTCCCAACGAGGGCCACGCCTGGCTGTACCGCAGCGCCTGGTCCTCCCATTTCGGATCTTCGCAGGACAGCGTTGACGAGGCCCTGAACGCCCGGCGGCTGTCGCCCTTCGACCCGCACACCTATTTCCTTGAAACCGTTCTGGCCAGCGCCTATGCGTTCAACCGCGAGTACGACAACGCGATGCTGGCGTCCGCCAAAGCGCTCAAGCTCGATCGCAACCATGCGCCAACGCTCAGGGCCAAATTGCTGGCACAGTTTGAGGCTGGCCGCCTTGTCGATGCTGCGCAAACCGTCGGTGAATTGAAACGCCTTGTGCCGGGCTTCACGATTTCCAGTTACCAGGCCATGGGCAGCGTGAACAGTTTTATCCGGCAACGGGTGGTGGCGGCGCTTCGCAGCATGGAACTGCCTGAATGACATCAAAACCAACGAGGAGGAACACATGAACAACTTTGGCGGCGGAGCAGGCGGCGGTGCCGTTTTCGGAGGCGGGGCTGGAGGCGGCGCCGGGGGCGGCGCAGGCGGTGGGGCCGGCGGTGGCGCGGGGGGAGGCGCAGGCGGTGGGGCCGGCGGTGGCGCGGGTGGCTTGGGCTCGTGGGCCGCAGCCGACGCTTTGCGCCGCAGCCGCGACGCTTTGGCATTGCCCGGCGACACCAACGTGTACCCCATGGCGGCAAACCAGCCCGATTTTCCAACCGCCGACCCCAATCCGGCACGTGATCTGGTCAACCGCATCAAACACTGGGACAACTGGGTGTTGCCGTATGTCGTGTTGCCCAGCCTGATGGCGCCGCTCGGGTTTGATGTGGCTGCGAACAAAACGGCGGTCAGCCTCACATTGGGTGGAAGTCCGGCCTTGACGCTGCACCGGCCCAACCTGGCGCAGTTCATGCGCGAGTTGCCCAGCGCCATAGCCGACGCCGAATTGCGCGAAGACCGCGCCAGCGAAATCCTGATGCAAACCACGGATACCTGGTCGTTCTTTGCGACCGTCCTGCCCTTCCGGCTCGACAAAACCCCCTTCACCTGCAAGCTGATGGCGGCCGCCCAGGAGCTGGCCTTGCACCTTGAAATGCGCTTCAAACACGAATTCGCCTGCGCCCGCCCGAATGAATATTCGGCGCAGATCCAGCCCATGATTCCGACGCCCTTGCACGGCACTTACCCGATGGGGCACATGTGCGAAGCGGCCGTGATTTCAGAACTGCTGATTGCCTTGATCGGCGCCGCAGCGAACCCGCCGGCGCAGACGCGCCTGGCCGAACAATTGCGCCGCCTTGCGCTGCGTATTGGTGAAAACCGCATCGTCGCGGGTGTGCATTTCAATGTGGACCTGCTGGCCGGCCAGGCGCTGGGCGAGTGGCTGGCGAAATATTTTGTCCAGTTTTGCTCGCAAGCCGCGGGCTCGCACATCCATGCGCCGCATGACGAATTTATTGCCACCGCGTCGCAAGCCTCGCCAGCCGCGCCGGCCGCAACGGCGTCGTTCCAACTCAAAGACAACCAGACACTCAGAAGCATCTGGGGCGAAGCCCGTGCCGAATGGGCCTGGATGCGTTGAGCAGCGCTTGCGGCAACCCTCCCATGAACCTCCCGCAACTCCAATCGTTTGCCGCTGCCAATCCGGCAGCCAGCCGCAAGTTTGACCCCTACTTGCTGGCCGCGCTGAAAACCTCATTCGTCGAATATGCCTTGGGTGGTCATGCAAACCCCACACTGTCTATCGGTTTCACCGTGGCCTGCCAGGCCCAGCCGCCGTTTGACGATGCCGGATCAGTTGAACTGGCCCTGCAGACCAGGTTCTCCGCCGACGCCACAACCCGGCTGACGGACGCGCATTTGACTGGTCTTGCCGCCACCGGCACAGCGCACCTGACGGCCGATGTCAGTTTTGAATTGTTGGCCACGCTGGCGCAGCTCCCGTTTGTCACAGGCATCCAGCTGTGCGCAGACCTGTCGCCGCGCCGCGCCGCGCCACGGCGCTCTGCCGGGCTGGCAGCCGGGTTGCCGGAAATGCCGCCGTACCGCTCGACCAACCAAAAAGTGCTGGCGCTGATTGACCACGGTTGCCCGTTTGCGCACCGCGCGTTCCTCAAGGGCTTGTCGACCCGCGTGGTGGCCTTGTGGGACCAGGACCATCAACCTGATTTCCTTGCGGCCGACGGCTCCACGCCCCGGGGTTATGGTTATGGCCGCCAGTTGGACCAACAGACGCTGAACGCCTACATCGCCCAGGCGCGCATTGCCGGTGAGATCGACGAGTCCGCCTGTTACCAGGCCGCGCAGTACCCGGCCTTGCGCAGCCGCTTCACCCACGGCAGTTTGACGATGGGCTTGTTGGCCGGCCAATGGCTCACGCCCAGCCTGTCAGCGTCTGGTCGCTCGGAAAGCCGCCCTGAAGATGCCGACATCGTTTTTGTGCAACTTCCCAGAACCATTCCCGTTGCGCCGGCGCGTGGGTGCATCGAGCGCAGTTCGCTGGACGGCGTGCGTTATGCGCTCGATTGCGCGCCGGACGGCGCCCAGGTGGGCATCGTGATCGACTACGGCACCGAGATGGGCCCGCACGACGGCAGTTCGTGGTTTGAAACGGCGCTCGACGCCCTGGTGGTCGAGGCGCTGCAAACCCGCAATGTCCGGCTGGAAGTGGTTTTCCCCTCGGGGAATTCCTATATTTCCCGAAGGCACGCCCTCATCTCTGGCGCGCAAGCCCGGGTTTCACCGCCCCAATTGGGTTGGTGGATCGCCAAAGGCAACGACTCGCCGGCCACACTGGAAATCTGGATGCAAACGGAAGATGCGCAATTCACACTGGACATTCTGCCGCCCGGCAACGGGCCGGTTTTGACGCTTCAGGGCGATCAGGACGCCGTTCAATGCTGGCCCCTGGGCGGCGCCGCGCTGCTTTCGGTGGTGAACAAACCCATGCTGAACCAGCGCGTCATCCTGTTGCAAGTGGGCCCAACCCAGGGTGGCGACGGCGAGCCCAACGCGCCAAGCGGCGTCTGGCAACTCACGTTCAAGCCGCTCAACGGCAAAGGGCGTGGCAAGGGGTTTGGCGTGTTGCACGCCTACACCTGCTGGGGCGGCCAGAACCCCGGCATGCCGCAAAGGGTGCGGGCGGGCGTGTTGTTGGCGCGTCCCGATCAATCGGCCCAAGTCGCCATCGACGGCGATGGCAGCCTGTTGGGTTCGGGCTGCGGCACCCAGGTCTGGATGGCGGGCGGGCACGAACAATGGGGCAAGCGGAGCTGGGCCGAGTACTCCAGTGGCGGTCAGGCTCGGGGCGGCAAACGGGCTGCCTCTGCCAGTGCGGGCGCCGATGTTTGCCTGCCCACGGAACAATTGCCGTCTTTACCCGGTCTCTTGTGTCTTGGAACCCGAAGCGCCAGCCGCGTGCGCGCCCGGGGAACAAGTTTTGCCGCGCCCCAATTGGCCCGGGCCATCCTGCAACCGGGCTTTGTCTGGCCGCCATTGACGCCGGTCCTGGCACCGCCCCACCCGGGCAGCGTAGCGGCAAAATCCCGAAATAGAAAGTCTGGCGAACCGAGACTATAGGGGGCGAATTCCGTCAGGCGGCCGCCCTGCCCGCGCTTCAGGCTTCAGGCCTGCAGCGCCGCCCACATCTCCTTGTCCCGTTCAGCCGTCCAGACGCGCGGGTTCTTGATACCCTTGGCTTCGTCATACGCACGGCTCACGTCAAACGGCAGGCAGTGTTCGTAGATGAAGACGTGGCCAAACACCGGGTCCATGCTCTTGCGGGTGTGGGCCATGGCGGCCTTGAGGTCCATGCCCTGCGCGGCGGCCTGTTTGCCGGCTTCGAACAGGGTGGTGACCCAGCGCTGCGTGTAGTCCAGCGCCTTGTTCACGTTTGCCGCGCCCTTCATGGCTTCACCGCGCCCGGGAACGATGGCGGTGGCGTTGAGCGCGCGCAGGGCTTCCAGCGTGGCGGGCCACTCGGCCAGTTGCGCGTCACCGGTGTACACGCCGGCTTCGTATTCGACCAGGTCGCCGCTGAACAAGACCTTTTCGCTCTCGACCCAGGCGATGGTGTCGCCGCGCGTGTGGCCCGGGCCCGGATGCCAGATTTCGACGACCACACCGCCCAGGTTGATGGAGAGGCTGCCCTGGCGGCCGGGTTTGCCGTCGCCCACCACCATGCTCGGCCAGGTCAGGCCGGGGATGCTCTCGGCGCCGCGAAACAGGCGCGGAAAACGGTCGATCTCGCTTTGCATGTCTTCCTTGCCGCGCTCC
>JANMMR010000573.1:0-1695 GCA_031373455.1 Rhodoferax sp. | reverse complement strand
CAATCGCGGCGAGATTGCCTGCCGCGTCATCCGCACAGCGCGACGGCTGGGTTATGCGACCGTGGCCGTTTACAGCGACGCCGACCGGCATGCGCCCCATGTGAGCCAGGCCGATGAGGCGGTGCACATTGGCCCGTCGCCCGCCGCTGATTCGTATTTGTCGGTCGAGAAGCTATTGGATGCCGTCCGAAAAACAGGCGCTGACGCGATTCACCCCGGATACGGTTTTTTGAGCGAAAACGCTGCCTTCGCGCAAGCCTGCCAAGACGCCGGTGTGGTTTTCATCGGCCCGCCACCTTCGGCCATTGAAGCCATGGGCGACAAGGCGAAAGCCAAACGCCGCATGATCGCCGCCGGGGTACCGTGTGCGCCGGGTTACCTGGGTGAAAACCAGGACGACGCGCACCTCATCGAAGAGGCCATCAAACTGGGTTTCCCCTTGCTGGTGAAGGCCGTCGCGGGCGGTGGCGGGCGCGGCATGCGCATGGTGCGCGAAGCCGCTGAACTGGCCGAGGCGATCAGCAGTGCGCGGCGCGAGTCACAAAGCGCTTTTGGCGACGGCACCTTGATGCTCGAACGCCTGATTGACGACGGCCGCCATATTGAAATCCAGGTCTTCGCCGACGCACATGGCAACGCGGTGCATCTGGGTGAACGCGACTGCACGGCGCAGCGCCGGCGGCAAAAAGTGATCGAAGAAGCGCCTTCAGCCATTGTGAGTGCGGCGATTCGCGAGGCGATGGGGCGCGACGCCGTGGCGGCAGCGCTAGCGGTGGGTTACCGGGGCGCGGGCACGGTCGAGTTTGTCGTTGACCAGAACTTGAAGCATTATTTTCTGGAGATGAACACGCGCTTGCAGGTGGAACACCCGGTGACCGAGATGGTCACGGGTTTTGATCTCGTTGAGTGGCAGATCAAGGTTGCCCGCGGCGAGCCCTTGCCGGTCACGCAGTCGCAGATCTCGCTCAGCGGCCACGCGATCGAAGCGCGCCTGTACGCCGAAGACCCTTACGCGGGTTTTGCGCCTCAAACCGGCAAAGTGGTGTGGTGGCGGCCCGATGGCGCGAGGCTGCAGGGCGCGCGCGTTGACGACGGCATTGTGGAAGGCGCAGAGGTCACCTCGTATTACGACGCCATGGTGGCCAAAATCATCGTGCACGGCCCGACGCGCGATGACGCCATCCGTTTGCTGCGGAGCGCCCTGGCCCGCTCGCCGCTCTTGGGCGTCCACAACAACGGCCAGTTTTTGTCGGCCCTGGTGGACCACGCGGCTTTTCGCGGTGCGACGATGACGACCACTTTGCTCGACACATGGCTCGCCCAGGGTGAACCGATCCTCACGCGTCCTGCGGTCGATGCCGAAGCCTGGCAGCTGGCCGCCGCCGCCTACGCCCTGCGCCAAGGCGCAGGCTGGCGGCCCAACAGCGTCTCGGCGTTTGACGTGCAACTGGTGTGTGAGGGCCAAAGCCGCACACTGAGGGTGCAGATCGACCGGCGCGGCCGGGCGCGTGTCAGCGCGGAGCAGACACAGGCAGAGATTCTGCTGCCCGACCTGGCGGCCACGCTGGTCGACGGCAAAGCCGCCATCACCTACGAGATCGACGGCCTGCGCCAGCGTGCGGTTGTGGTGTTCGCCGGGAGTGATTTGCACCTGAACCTGCACGGCAACAGTATTGTTTTTGCCGAGGCGTCGCC
>JANMMR010000507.1:0-2181 GCA_031373455.1 Rhodoferax sp. | reverse complement strand
GGGCCTTTCCAAATCGCGTTGGGCTTGTGTCTCTGGATCCTCTGCACACCCGCCCAGAGTTCGACCAGTGACTCGATGGCATCGGGCGAGTCTGGGCCGGTTGGGACGACCTCAGCCGTTCGCCGCAGCGGCCACGGGCGCTTCGCACTCGCAATTTTGCCTGTGGCTGCGCTTGCATTCGCCGCATACGCGGCCTGGGATTACCACCGGGTCAGCCAAATCTACCTGCCGACTGACCAACGCTCTGCCTATTACCGCACCCATACACTGGACAAAATCCGCGACTCCAGGTTGTTTCAAAATCAGGTGCATTTCGCAGAATTGACGACGACACCATTGACGGTTGACAATGCCGCTCGCCTCAACGCAATGGCGCACAGGCTGATGTCCTTCTCCCCCGAAGCGCGCGTGGTTGTGAAGTTGATCGAAAGCGCCAGAATTCTGGGCCGCAACGACGAGGCGGCTTTTTTTGAGACGCGATTTCGGTCGGCCTATCCCGAGGCGCACCAGCAATGGTTGGCTCAACAAAGCCCGGATGGCTCAAGTATTGGCCACAAAATGCCCTGACTTGCCGCCCTGTTTCTCTAACAACTTGACGTCGTTGATGGTCATTCCACGATCTACGGCTTTGCACATGTCGTAGATGGTCAACAACGCAATCTGCACTGCCGCAAGCGCTTCGATTTCAACTCCTGTAGGGCCAACTGTTTCAATGGTCGCAGTGCATATGATGCTTCCAGGTCCCGCCAATACGGACTGAATTGCATCGAAATCTATAGCAACCCGAGTCAAAGCGAGTGGATGGCACAGCGGAATCAGATCGCTGGTTTTTTTTGCCGCCTGAATGCCGGCAATGCGGGCAATTCCCAACACATCGCCTTTCTTTGCCGTTCCCGACTCAATGATCAACAGGGTTTGCGGCAACATGTCGATGCGGCCTCTGGCGATGGCCAAGCGATGGGTGCTGGCTTTGGCGGCTATGTCCACCATGTGGGCTTGGCCTTGGGCGTCGAAATGGGTGAGTGACGTCATGTAAGGTGAAAATGGTGTGTGGCGGACTTGGCAGGCGGTTGAAGTGACAAACTTTACCCGAGCTTGACGGGTTGCCTTTTGCGCAACCAGCAGAGACAGGCATCATTCGAATATGGAACTGAATTCATCAGCATTTTGGGTCGACCGCGTCAAGGCCAGCGGCGTGCACCTGTGCCTCAGCCTGGTAGTTGCCGCCCTGTCGGCGCTTTTGGTGTTTTTTGTTTGGTACCCCTACCCTTACAGAGAGATTTCGGGAGGCCGTGAGTTGTTTTTACTTCTCGTCTCGGTGGATGTGATTCTTGGCCCTTTGATTACCTTGGCGATTTTTAATCGCAGCAAACCGTGGCGGGAATTACGCCGCGATTTAGCCATTATTGCCGCGTTGCAGGTGGGCGCTTTGGGATACGGAATGTGGACGGTCTTTGTGGCGCGCCCCGTGCACCTGGTGTTTGAATACACGCGCTTCAACGTTGCCCATGCCATTGACGTGCCGGAGTCGTTGTTGGGCAAGTCACCAACCGATGTCGGCGCGCTTCCCCTGTTTGGACCTAAACCACTTTCATTGCGGCCTTTCAAGGACGGAAATGAACAGGCTGACGCAACCCTGGCCGCACTCAGCGGCCTTTCACTCGCCGCCCGCCCCGACCTCTGGCAATCTTACGAAAAAGGTGTACCCGAGGTGCTCAAGGCGGCCAAACCGGTTGCGCAACTCAAATCACGGTTTCCCAATCGAGTGGCAGAAATGGATAAAGTTTTAGCCCCATTTGGCCCGGCCGGTCAATCCATGGTCTATGTCCCCATGGTCGGTCGAAAATCGTTCTGGACGGTCTTCCTCGACCCGGTGTCTGCCGAAGTAAAGGCCTTTATGCCTCTGGATTCGTTTTGACCTTCGATCCAGAACTTTTGGACGGGACAGGCACGGTTAGACGGTTGGGCGCTGCAGCATGTTTGTTGGCGGGCCTGTGGACGGCCGCACCCCTCTCACTCGCCCAATCCGCCAGATCGCAATTGCCCGACCTGGGCGACAACAGCGAACTGACCAGCAGTGCAGAGCGGCGCATGGGGGACCGCATTGCGCGGGAGATTTACCGCGACCCCGACTACATTGACGACCCGGTTTTGTTTGAATACGTGCTGGAGGTTTGGCAG
>JANMMR010000210.1:0-5760 GCA_031373455.1 Rhodoferax sp. | reverse complement strand
ATGATGCTGCGGCTGGTGCTGCTGACTATGGCAATGCCGATGTCGCTTCATATGCCTACCCAGTGCCTGTTTATACGAATGCGGTTGGTCCGACATCGATGGGAATGGGGATGGGCGGACGGAGCAGCGCAGCATCAATTTCTCTAAAATAATTAACATGGGTGTTAACATTTACAACAAAACTGCCCATTTTCCGAATTTTCAGAAGAAAATCGGCACTCAAGTCACGAAAAACATCAATAGTTAGCTATATAAATAATAGCAACACGAAAACACCAGTTTTCAGCATTCAAATTCACTTGAATTTTTATCTAAGTACATAGATAATTGATTCGATGAAACCCTTGAAGTTTGTGGGCGACAGCCAAGACAGGTTGGCTGATTTCCCGATGGATGCCAAGCGAGAAGCGGGTTTTGAGTTGTGGCAGGTGCAACTGGGGCTGATGCCTTCAGATTTCAAACCCATGCCCACGGTGGGGCCCGGCGCATATGAAATTCGGGTCAAAGTCCAAGGCGAGTGGCGCGTCATTTATGTGGCGAAGCAGGCGGACGCAGTTTATGTGTTGCATTGTTTTCACAAAACCACGCCAAAGACACCCAAGCGTGACATCGAACTCGCGGCCAAACGGTACGGATTGATTGGAGTGAAACATGGCAAAACACAAAGTTGACGCAAAAGTAACTGTGACTGAATCGAGCGGTAACGTCTTTACCGATCTCGGGTTTGCACCCGGAGAAGCGGCTGTGTTGGCCATGCGCGCGGACTTGATGGGGCGGTTGCGTTTGCTGATTGAAGAACGCGGCTGGACGCAGGCGCAGGCTGCGGCAGAATTTGAAATTGGCCAATCTCGGGTTAGCGATCTGGTGCGCGGCAAGTGGGACAAGTTCAGTCTCGACATGCTCATCACGCTTGCAGCACGGGCGGGCAAACGGGTTGAATTGGCGTTGGCCTGAAAGCCGCCGCATGCTCAAGACCTGCCACGGCAGTTGCCACTGTGGCGCCGTCCAGTTCACGGCGCAGCTTGACCTCTCGCAACACACCGCTGCAACTGCAGCATCTGCCGGCGAACGCGCTTTTGGCCCGCTGTGGCCAGGGAAGATGGCTTTGCGCTGCTGGCCGGTGAATCCGAGTTGACGCAATACCTCTTCAACACCAAAAAGAACCAGCACTACTTCTGCAAACACTGCGGAGTGCGGGCGTTTGGCGTCGGCACCGAAACGCCGATTGGAAAAATGGTTGGCGTCAACCTCGGGTGTTTGAATGACGCGTCCGACGAGGAGCTTTCAAAAGCCCCCATCGTCTACATCGACGGCCGCAACGGCCAATGGCAGCGTGCCCCGGAGTTGTTCCGCCATTTGTAAATTGCGCGGTGGCCCGGAATGAAAAAAGCCAAGTTCACAGGGAGCCTGGCTTTTTTCGGTATTAGCGCCGGTAGCGTCACGTATCCGGTCATTGACGCTTTGCTCGCCGGGGATGATCGCCCCGACACCGACATGTGAGTGAATGTATCCGAGCGGCAAAACACGTCAATAGGACAAGGCGGCTGGTTTGCGCATTAGTTCTCAGTTTTGGTGGTTTCGGCCAGTTTTTGACCTCAGCCAACGATGAACTGTGCAAAAGTTCTCAAATCGACATTCCCGCCGCTCACGATCACGCCCACGCGTTTGCCCTGAATGGGCAATCCACCGTGCCGGGCCGCTGCAAAGCTCAGCGCGCCGGTGGGCTCGACGACCATTTTCATGCGTTCGGCGAAAAAACGCATGGCTTCGATGAGTTGCGCGTCGGTGGCGGTGAGGATGCCGTCCGCGTTTTGCTGGATCACGGCGAAGTTCAGGTTGCCAACGCTTTGTGTCTGCGCGCCGTCGGCGATGGTTTTGGGCGTCTCGATACGCACCACTTCGCCCTTGGCGAAGGACTGCTGGGCGTCGTTGCCGGCTTCAGGCTCCACGCCGTAAACCTTGCAATCGGGCGACAAGGCGCGGGCAGCAATGGCCGAGCCGCTTAAAAACCCACCGCCTCCGAGGCACACCAGCAGGTAGTCGAGCGGGCCGACCTCCTCGATCAACTCCTTGGCGGCGGTGCCCTGGCCGGCGATCACGTCGAAGTGGTCATAAGGCGGGATCATCGTCATGCCGCGCTCTTGCGCCAGCTGGTTGGCCAGGGCTTCGCGGTCGTCGGTGTAGCGGTCGAACAAGACCACCTCGCTGCCTTTGGCGGGGCTGGCCGCAATGTAACCGCGCGTGGCTTCAATCTTGAGGGGCGGCGCATCTTGCGGCATCAGGATCACCGTGGTGACGCCCAGCAGTTGCCCCGAGAGCGCCACCGCCTGTGCGTGGTTGCCAGAGGAAAAACACACCACGCCCTTGCTTCGGTGCGCCGCGTCGAGCTTCGCCATGGCGTTGAACGCGCCGCGGAACTTGAAGGCGCCCATGCGCTGGAAGTTTTCGCATTTGAAGAAAATTTGGGCGCCCAACAGCTTGTCTGCCGTGGAAGACCGCAAGACGGGGGTGATGTGCGCGTGGCCCTTGAGCCGGGCGGACGCTTCGACAACGTCCTGGAAACGGGGTAGTTTATGCATATTTTTCTGGGTTAACCGTCGAATATAACGCCCAAAATAGGGCCCGTGACACCAAGCGCCGCTTCGCCTCTTTGGGGGCTGCTCAAAACCTTTTCCTGGCAGGAGTTGCGCCACCACCCCTGGCAAAACGCCGCCGCCGTGGTGGCGGTGATGCTGGGCGTGGCCTTGGCCTTCGCGGTGCAGCTCATCAACACGTCGGCACTGGATGAATTCGCGCAAGGGCTGCGCGCGGTCAATGGCCAGCCCGATTTGGAGTTTCGCGGGCTGGGCGGCCCGGTCGACGAGGCGCTCTACGCCCGCCTGGCCCTTCACCCGGACGTGGCGCACGCCTCGCCCCTGCTTGAGATCAGTACCTACGCCGTGTTCGGCCAGGCGCCGGGCCAGGGCCAGCGCCAACCGCTGCGCATTTGGGGTGTGGATGCGCTGGTGGTGGCACAGGTGTCGCCGGCCTTAATGCCGTTGCCAATGCCACAACCGGTGCCATTGCCAAAGACCGAAGCTGCAGATACCGGCAAGGAGACTCGGTTTTCAATCTTCGCGCCCGACGCCATTTTTCTCAACGCGGCGGCGCAGGCGCTTCTGCCACCCTCACCCGCCACCGGGGGTGCCGCAGGTGGCGCGGTTACCGTCTATGTTCAAACCGACCTGCGCTTGCAACCGCTGCGCCGCGCAGGCTCGGTGGCCGCACCAGGCGCAGCGCTGGCGGTGATGGACCTGGGCGCCGCCCAGGACCTGTTCGCCCGCGCCGGCCAGCTCACTCGGGTAGACGTGAAACTCAAGCCCGGGGTGGACCAGCACGCCTTCATCGCGTCGCTCCAAGCACTTCCAGACTGGCCGGTTGACGTGAGCGCGCAGGCACCTGGTGACGCGCTGGACCGCATCAGCAACCTCTCGCGCGCCTACCGGGTAAACATGACGGCGCTGGCCTTTGTGGCCCTGTTCACCGGCGCGTTTCTGGTGTTTTCGGTCGCACAGTTGGGTGTGGCCCGGCGTTTGCAGCAATTTGCCCTGCTCGGCGTAATGGGCTTGACCGGGCGCGAGCGCCTTCACCTGGTGCTGCTGGAGTGCGCGGTGCTGGGCCTGGCCGGCAGTGTGTCGGGCATTGCGCTGGGCACCCTGCTGGCCGGTGCCGCTTTGCGCATGCTGGGTGGCGACCTGGGCGGCGGCTATTTTCCGGCGGCCACACCCGCCTTGCACTGGAATGCCGCCACGGCCACGGCCTGTGCCACGCTGGGCCTGCTGGCGGCGGTGGCCGGCGGTTGGTGGCCCGCCCGGCAGGTGCGCCACATGCCGCCGGCGCAGGCACTCAAGGGTTTGGCGGCGCAGCCCGAATCCACCCTACGCAGCGCCCGGGGCTTGTGGCTCAGCTTGCTGTGGGTGGCCGCTGCCGGCCTCCTGGCGATGGCGCCACCGGTGTTTGAGCTGCCGCTGGCGGCGTATGTCTCGGCGGCCTTGCTGTTGATGGGCGGTATCACCGCGCTACCCGGCTTGATCGCGCTGCTGCTCAACCGAATCAAGCCGCTGCTTGGCCACCAGGTCTTGCCCTTGCTGGCCCTGGAGCGCGCCCGCCGCATGCGCGCCAGCGCCAGCTCGGCCATCAGCGGTGTGGTGGCGTCACTGAGTCTCGCGGTGGCGCTCACGGTGATGGTGGCGAGTTTCCGTGATGCCGTCACCCTGTGGCTGGACGTGGTCTTGCCGGCCGATGTCTACTTGCGCACAGCCAGCAGCACCCTGGCAGGCGAAGCGGCCTATTTCACGCCGCAGTTTGTGGGCCAGGTGGCGGCCACACCCGGCGTCGAACGCCTGGCCACACAACGAACCCGCCTGTTGCAGTTTGATGCCAACCGGCCCGCTGTGGCGCTGTTGTCACGGGCCATTGGCGACACCGCAAGTGCAGGCAAAGTGTTGCCGCTGGTGGGCGATGTGCTGCCTGCGCCCTCCGGCCAGGTGGCGGTGTACGTGAGTCAAGCGATGGCGGATTTGTACAGCGCACGGCCGGGAACCCAACTGCCCCAACTCGGCAAGGCGCTGGGTCTGGCCGAAAAATCACCCCCAGCTTCTTTTTTTGTCGCTGGCGTGTGGCGGGATTACGCCCGCCAGGGCGGCAGTATCGCCATTGACCGTGCCGATTACGAACGCCTGACCGGCGACGCCAAGGTGAACGACCTGGCCCTGTGGCTGCAACCGGGCGCCAATGCGCAGGATGTGCAACAAGCGATCCGCGCGCAAGCCCCGGGCCGGTTGGTCGAATTTGCCAGCGCGGGGGAGATACGCGCCGTCTCGCTCCGGATTTTTGACCGCAGTTTCGCTGTGACCTACTGGCTGCAGGCGGTGGCGATTGGCATTGGCCTCTTCGGTGTGGCGGCAAGTTTCAGCGCGCAGGTCTTGTCCCGCCGCAAGGAGTTTGGCCTGCTGGTTCACCTGGGGCTCACGCGCCGCCAGGTGCTGGCCGTGGTGGCGGGAGAAGGCCTGGCCTGGACGAGCGTGGGCGCGCTGGCCGGTTTGGCGCTGGGCCTGGCGGTGGCGGCGATTCTGGTGCACATCGTCAACCCGCAGAGTTTTCACTGGACGATGGAACTGGCCGTGCCCTGGCTGCGCCTGGGCCTCCTGTGCCTGGCCGTCGTGGCTGCGGGCACCCTCACCGCCTGGCTGGCCGGGCGCGCCGCCGCCGGGCGCGATGCTGTGCTGGCGGTGAAGGAAGACTGGTGATTCCATTTCTAAATCTTCCGTGCAGGTCGTTGCACCTCCTAGCCGTGCTCAAGCACTGTCTTTGTCGGTGCGCCTACTTCACGAATGATTTAGAAATGGAATGAGCATGTTGACTGCGCAAAATCACGCCAAAATACGCCATGGCCACTGACTTCCATCGCCGCGCCGTGTTGTTCACCGGCCTGGCTGCCGCCCTGCCCGCGCCGGCCCTGCCCGCCAAAACCCTGGTGTTTCCGCGCGACTACGGCAGTCACCCCGACTTTCGCACCGAGTGGTGGTACGTGACGGGACACGCCAAGTCGGGCGCGCGCGACTTCGGTTTTCAAGTCACGTTTTTTCGCACCCGG
The DNA here is from genome assembly GCA_031373455.1 of Rhodoferax sp. Classification (GTDB taxonomy): domain Bacteria; phylum Pseudomonadota; class Gammaproteobacteria; order Burkholderiales; family Burkholderiaceae_C; genus JANYCG01. The sequence goes on along the minus strand of JANMMR010000210.1, from coordinate 125 downwards.
GTTGAGGGCACGCAGGGCATGCAGTCCAAATTCGCCGCCAAACAGATCTTGTTTGCCCACGCCGCCGTGACCGACGTGCAGGGCAAAAAGCTCCTGCACGACCAGCGCATCCTGCGCGAAGGCTT
>JANMMR010000494.1:0-2821 GCA_031373455.1 Rhodoferax sp. | reverse complement strand
GGCACTGGACGCGCCCGTGGCTCTGAGGGTAGAATTATCGTCTTCCGAGGAGCGATGCAGTTCAGTTGATTGAACGAGGCTCGGACTGCGTGACCTGGCTGCCAAAGCCACATCGCCGCACCAACTGCGCTCACCCACTGGTCTGTGTGGTGAGGCTCTTTCAAGCATTTCCCCCAGCTTCAGGGCACCGGCCAGTGGTTTTTCAAAATAATTTTTTGACTAACTTCTGGAGTGAACCATGAGCGCTGTATTGAAACCGATCAAAAACCAGGACTACGCGATTGCCGACCTGGCCCTTGCCCCCTGGGGCCGCAAAGAGCTGAACATCGCACAGACCGAGATGCCCGGCCTGATGGCGATCCGCGAAGAATTCGCCCGGGCGCAGCCGCTCAAAGGCGCACGCATCACCGGCAGCCTGCACATGACGATCCAGACCGGCGTGCTGGTCGAAACCCTTCAGGCCCTGGGCGCCGACGTGCGCTGGGCTTCGTGCAACATCTTCTCCACGCAAGACCACGCCGCCGCAGCACTGGTGGCCGCGGGCACGCCGGTGTTCGCCTACAAGGGCGAAAACCTGGTTGATTATTGGGATTACACCCACCGCATCTTCGAGTTCGGCCCCAAAGGCAGCAAAACCGAAGGCCCGAACATGATCCTGGACGACGGCGGCGACGCCACGCTCCTGATGCACCTCGGTTCGCGCGCTGAAAAAGACATCAAGGTCGTCGCCAAGCCAACCAGCGAAGAAGAAGTTTGCCTCTTCAACGCCATCAAGGCCAAACTGAAGATCGACCCAACCTGGTACAGCCGCCGCCTGAAAAACATCATCGGCGTGACCGAAGAAACCACCACCGGCGTGCACCGCTTGAACGAAATGAGCGCCAAGGGCACACTCATGCTGCGTGCCATCAACGTGAACGATTCGGTCACCAAGAGCAAATTTGACAACCTCGACGGCTGCCGCGAGTCCCTGGTGGACGCCATCATACGCGCCACCGACGTGATGATTGCCGGCAAAGTGGCACTGGTGGCCGGTTATGGCGACGTGGGCAAAGGCTCGGCCCAGGCCCTGCGCGCCTTGAGCGCCCAGGTGTGGGTCACGGAAATCGACCCGATCAACGCTTTGCAGGCGGCGATGGAAGGGTACAAAGTTGTCACGATGGAATACGCGGCCGACAAAGCCGACATTTTTGTCTCGGCCACCGGCAATAAAAACGTCATCAGTTTCAAACACATGGCGGCCATGAAAGACCAGGCCATCGTCTGCAACATCGGCCACTTTGACAACGAAATCGACGTCGCGTCGCTCGAAAAGTGCAAGTGGGAAGAGATCAAGCCGCAGGTTGACCACGTGATTTTCCCGGCCAAGGGCAAACAGCCCTCCAAACGCATCATTTTGTTGGCCAAAGGCCGCCTGGTGAACCTGGGTTGCGGCACCGGCCACCCGAGTTTTGTCATGTCGTCGAGCTTTGCCAACCAGACCATTGCGCAGATCGAACTCTTCACCAAGACCAAAGAATACAAGGTGGGCAAGGTTTACGTGTTGCCCAAACACCTCGACGAAAAAGTCGCGCGCCTGCATCTGAAAAAGGTTGGCGCGGTGTTGACTGAGCTGTCTGACGAACAGGCCTCCTACATCGGTGTGTCGAAGCAGGGGCCTTACAAACCCGATACCTACCGCTACTAAGTCAGCAGCACGTGCGGGCTGACCAGCTCTTGCTGCAACGCGCCTTTGCCAGTTCACGCTCGCAGGCGCAGCGCCTGATCGCATCGGGCGTGCGCTGGCGCGTTGCGGCTGCGGAAGGCGGCACGCCACACGCGCCCTGGAAGCGCGTCGGCAAGAACAGCGACGAATTGCCGGCCGACGCCACCATCGAGTTGCTGGACGCCTCCGAGGCCAAATACGTCTCGCGCGGCGGGCTCAAACTTGAAGGCGCGTTGGCATCCAGTGGCATCCCGGTGCTGGGCAAGACTTGCCTGGACGTGGGCCAGTCGACCGGTGGTTTTACCGACTGCCTCTTGCAACACGGCGCAAAACAGGTGGTGGGTGTGGACGTCGGCAGCGGCCAGTTGCACCCGTCGATGCGCGGGCATGCGCAGGTTGTGGTGCTGGAAAACCTCAACGCGCGCACCTTGGCCGCTTCTGATCTGGTTGCGGCTTTTGAGGAAAAATACGCGCCGGATTCACTGGAAGAGCCCACTGAGCACGATGAATCCGATTTGCCTGATTTGCCCAATGTGCCCGATGTGCCCGCCGTTCCCGCGGGTGAATCGTTTGACGGCCGTTTCGACCTCATCGTGGGCGACCTGTCCTTTATCTCCCAAACCCTGGTGCTGCCCGCGCTCGTGCCGCTGCTCAAGCCGGGCGCCGATGTGTTGATGCTGATCAAACCGCAATTCGAGTTGCAACCGGGCCAGGTGGGCAAAGGCGGCATCGTCAAAGACCCGGCAATGTACCGCCTGGTTGAAAAACGCATCCGCGACTGTTGCGCTGGCTTGGGCCTCTCGGTGCAGGCCTGGCTTGAGAGCCCGATCACCGGCGGCGACGGCAACCGAGAATTTTTTATCCACGCCAAATCATGAGCACTCACAGCCCATTGCCCATCAGCATCGAATTTTTCCCACCCAAAACGCCTGAAGGTGTGGAAAAACTTCGCACGGTGCGCCAGCAGCTGTATGCGCTCAAGCCCGAGTTTTGTTCAGTTACCTTCGGCGCGGGCGGCTCCACACAGGCGGGCACGTTTGCCACAGTGGGCGAGATTTTGAAAGAAGGTGTCGAGGCGGCATCGCATTTTTCTTGTGTCGGCGCCACCAAAAACAC
>JANMMR010000466.1:0-1837 GCA_031373455.1 Rhodoferax sp. | reverse complement strand
CAATCGGGTCACCCGTGCCATCGTCGATGTTCCTGCCCGATGAGGTTAAGCCCTACAAGGCAAGGCTTGATGAGGCGAGTGCCGGGAAAGCTGGATCGCCACATGTGGCCATCATTGTCAATGGCGAGATTTATGACTATTACCGCGGCACTCGCACTGCCGAGGAGATTGTGCAAATGATCTTGGCGATCAAGGAAGGTCTTAAGTACCCGTTCCGGCGCTGCCTGAAGCTTGACAGTACCAATGGTTCCCCGCAGTGTGCAATGTCGGTGTAGCCTGGGTGCATTCCAACCATGATTCATGGGTTGTCTGCTTCAGGTAGACCAAGGGCCATCAGGTCGAAGAAACTTCAAATATTTTGTTGACTGGACTTCCACCTGGTCACACCCAATGTGGCGCAGTTTGCCCGGCGCGAAGCGATTTACAAGACGCAGAATTTTTCAGACCACGCGCCCATCACGATTGAATACGACTGGAAGCTGTGAGGGCGAGTTTGGATAGAGCCAAAACTCTGAATATCATTTATAGCCAATTGTTCAATGAATTTTTTCGACATTAAGTCACGAAGAATTTGAATTACTTGCTATATTAATTATAGTAATTTGATCTATTAATTAATCAAAATGTTCATAAAAACGCATTTTGCACGATAGCTTGCATTTGCAAATACGTCAGCGCTTTCGCGCAGCTTCATACAGCGGCATGACGCGCGGCAAGTTGTTTTCAATCTCCGCAATGCGGGTGCTGCCCGACGGGTGGGTGGATAACCACTCGGGCGGCGAGCCCTTGCTGCTGGCACCCATTTTTTGCCACAGCGTCACGCCCGCGCGCGGGTTGTAGCCGGCGCGTGCAGCCAGTTCCATGCCCACCAGGTCGGCCTCCGATTCGTCCTCCCGGCCGAATTGCAGGGTCAAGATCTGGGCGCCGTAACTCGTCACCGTCTGGCCGAGTTCGCCCAGGCCGAAGAGCTGGCTGAAGATGTTGGCGCCGATGCTGGTGGCGGCGCCTTTGCCCATGCGTTCGCGCGCATGTTCGCGCAGGGCGTGGGCGATTTCATGGCCCATCACCATCGCCGCTTCGTCGTCGGTCAATTTGAGCTGGTCCAGGATGCCGCTGAAAAACGCGATCTTGCCACCCGGCATGCAAAAGGCGTTGATCTGGTCGGAGTTGACCAGGTTTATTTCCCACTTCCACGCCTTGGCGCGCGGGTTCCAGGCTGTGGCGTGCGGGATGATTTTGGCGGCAATCGCGCGCAGTCGCACCACCTGCGGGTGATTCGCCGGCGCCAGCGCCTTCTGTTTGTTGGCCTGGCCCATCATCTGCACATACTGCTGGGTGGCGGAAACTTCCACCTCCTCGGCCGAGACCAGCTCGGCGAAAGCAGAATTACCGCCCACCTGCACGCCTTCGCGCGCCGGGTCGCCCGACTGGGCGCAAGAAACCAGCGCGAGTGCCGCCAGTGTGACGGCCAGGCGCTTGACCAAGCGGTTTGAGTTTGAATCGGCCATGTCGTGTTCCCCTTTCGATGTTGCTGTTGGGCAGCGGCTTGCCCGTGAATGCAACGCGTATTATTCCTCCATGCACCCAGACGTTGCCGCTGCGCTTGCCAAACCCTCCTGGTCTGAAACATTCAAGGTTTACCTGGAGCCGGCCACGCTGCGCATGTTGCTGCTGGGGTTTTCTGCGGGATTGCCGCTGCTGCTGGTGCTGGGCACCTTGAGCTTCTGGCTGCGCGAGGCGGGCATTGACCGCACCACCATCGGATTTTTAAGCTGGGTTGGTTTGGCCTATGCCTTCAAATGGGTCTGGGCGCCGCTGGTCGACCGCCTGCCGATTC
>JANMMR010000465.1:0-2940 GCA_031373455.1 Rhodoferax sp. | reverse complement strand
CATGGCCAGCACGGCAGCAGCTGCCGTCAATACGATGGGCCTGAGGCGCCGGACCGTGCTTTCCACAATCGCGTCCCAAGCCAACACGCCCACGTCCCGTTCCTGCTCGATTTGGTCAATCAGAATCACCGAGTTGCGCTGGATCATCCCCATCAATGCAATCACGCCCAGCAAGGCCACAAAGCCGAAAGGCCGGTCAAAGATCAACAGCGCACCGGCCACACCCGCTATGCCCAGTGGCCCGGTCAAAAACACCAGCATGGCACGGCTGAAACTGTGCAATTGAAGCATCAGCAGTGTGAACGTGATGAAAAGCATGATCGGCACACCTGCCGCGATCGACGCCGAGCCTTTACTGCTTTCCGCAACTGCGCCCGCAACCGCGATCAGGTAGGAAGTGTCGCCGGCCGCATGCCATTTTTTCTCGAGGGCTTTGAGTTCAGGCAACATTTCATCGGTAACAGTGGCCGCCTGCAATCCTTCGACGATGTCGCACTGCACAGTGATGGCGTAGTCGCGGTTGTCACGCCACAACACACCGGGCTCCCAGGCAAACACTGGCCGGGCAATTTGCGTGAGGGGCACCGATTTGCCGGAAGCTGTGGGCAAATAGGCATTGCCCAAGTCGGTGAGGGTATCGCGCTCCTCCAAAGGCTGTCGCAATACGATTTCAATCAATTTGTCGTCTTCCCGGAACTGGCCGACCGTCATGCCCGACAAAATTGTGCGCGAAGCCTGTGAAATCGACTGGCTGGTCACACCCAAAGCCCGCGCTTTGGCTTGATCCACTTCCAGTCGCAAGACCTTGACGAACTCGTTCCAGTTGTCGTTGACGCCTCGGGCATTGCTGTTTTTCAGCATCACGGCCCGAACTTCATCCGCCTTCTCGCGCAGGACCGCGGGGTTCGGCCCGCTCACCCGAAACTGAACCTGATAGGCCACCGGCGGGCCGTTGGGCAGCAGTTTCACGCGGCCGCGAACCTCGGGAAACTCGGCGGCCAGCATTGCGGGCATGCTGATCCGCAAAGACTCCCGAACCGCAAGGTCCTTGGGCAGCACGATGACCTGCGAGACGTTGGATTGCGGAAAAATGGTTTCCAGCGGAAGGTAGAAGCGCGGAACGCCCGTGCCGACCCAGGTGGTCACACTTTCCACACCGCTTTCCTTCATCATGCGTTCTTCAAAACGCTTGACCAGGGTTTCGTTGGCAACAAATGACGTGCCTTCCGGAAACCAGAGTTCAACCAGAAGTTCAGGGCGACTCGAGTCCGGGAAGAATTGCTGCTGGACTTTGCCCATGCCCACAAGGCCCAGCGCGAACGTCAGGAGGGTCGCGCCAATCGTGATCCACCGGTGCTCGACACACCAGTCCACGGTTTTGCGAAAACGGTTGTAGAAAGCGCCATCAAAACTTTCGTGCGCCTGTTGCGCCTGCAGGGCTTTCGGCGCCAACGCGCTGGCGGTTGTGCGCAGGGTTTTCTCAAATGAATCCTGGGGCATCGTCAGGGTTCCAGGCGCATGTTCCAGCGGAATCTGGCTGCCCAGGTGGGCCGGAGGCTTGAGCAACAGCGTTCCCAGATAGGGCACAAAGTAGACCGAGACAAACCAGCTCAGAACCAGCGCAATCACGGTCACGGCAAAGATGGCGAAGGTGTATTCGCCGGTGACCGACTTGGCAATGCCGATCGGCAGGAATCCGGCAGCAGTGATCAAGGTTCCGGTGAGCATGGGCATCGCGGTTGCGTCATAGGCGAAGGTCGCAGCGCGCACCTTGTCAAAACCCTCCTCCATCTTGCGCACCATCATCTCGACGGCGATGATGGCGTCGTCCACCAGCAGACCCAAGGCAATGATCAGCGACCCCAGGGATATCTTGTGCAGTCCGATGTCCCAGTACCACATTGCCAGGAACGTGACTGCCAACACCAACGGAATGGTGATGCCAACCACCAGCCCAGGGCGCATGTCGATGTAATACCGTTTGAAGAATTTTTGTTCGTTCTTGCGTACATGAAAACCAAGGGTGACAAAGCTTACCACCAGCACAATAGCTACCGCTTCAATCAACACAGCAATGAATTCATTGACTGATTTTGAAACGGCAACTGGCTGGTCCTGCACCTGCACCAGTTTCAAGCCCAGCGGCAATGCCGCCTGGATGGCGGCCGTGGCCGTCGTCAAGGATTTTCCCAAGGTGATGATGTCACCGCCCCGGGCCATCGAGACACCCAACGCGATCACCTCCCTGCCCTGGTGGCGGACTTTCGTCAGGGGCGGGTCGGCGTAGCCACGCGAAATTTTGGCGATATCGCCAAGCTTCAATTGGTTACCATTGGCGCCCCGGATCGGCATTGCCCCCAACTGCGCAGTGGTTTCAAATTGGCCCGCCACCCGCACGGCAATGGTGTCGACCGGAGACTGCATGGCACCCGCCGATTCCACCGCATTTTGCTGCCCGAGCTGGTTCAGCACCTGGCCCATGTCGATGCCCAACTGGGCCAACCGCTTCTGCGAGATTTCGATGTAGACCTTTTCGTCCTGGGCGCCCATCAATTCGACTTTGCTCACGTCTTTGACGCGCAGCAGCTGCTGGCGCACATCTTCGGCGAACGATTTAACCTCTGCCGGGCTGAAGCCGTCGGATTCAAGCGCGTAAATCACGCCAAACACGTCGCCAAAATCGTCATTGAAAAAAGGGCCAAAAATGCCGGGCGGCAATGTGCCCTGGATATCGCCCACTTTCTTGCGCACGAGGTACCAGATATTGGCAACTTCCGAAGCCTTGAAATCGTCCTTGAGCTGGAAGATGATCTGCGACTCGCCGGGCTTGGAATAACTCCGGATCTTGTCAACTTTGGGAACTTCCTGGAGTGCGTGTTCCAGTTTGTTGGTGATCTGTTCGGCAACCTGCTGCGCGGTGGCGCCCGGCCAATACGTGCG
>JANMMR010000464.1:0-1530 GCA_031373455.1 Rhodoferax sp. | reverse complement strand
TTTGGCCAGAAGGATTCACGCGAAGCGGCCGAACGTTTCATGCAGCACGAGACTGGCGCGTTTTATGACGCGGCGGCGGTCAAGGCCTTTTTGGACAACGGCCCGGCCATGGTGGATTTTTTCCAGCAAAAGACCGCCATGCAGTTTGTGCCCACGCTCTACCCCGACTACCACCCCGATTCGCCCGGTGGCGTGCAGGGCGGCGCAGGCAGCGGGCGCTCGATATTGGCCGCGCCCTATGACATCCGCAAGCTGGGGGCCGACATGGCGCGGCTCAAGCCGCCGCTCAAGACCATCACCTTCATCGGCATGATGTTCAATTCATCCAACGCCGACCTGAAGCATTTCTTTGAATTCACGCGTTCGCTCACCTCGGCGGTGTACGTGGCCAAACGGCTGGTAAGCCACATCAAGGAACTGCTGCTGTACCGCCGCGCCATCAACGTGACCAGCGGCAACGCATTGGCCGCGCGGCTGGCGCAAAGTGCGTTTGATCTGGGCATGCCGATTTACACCAGCAGCCCGGCCAAGAAAATGGTGATGGACGGCTCGCGTTGTGTGGGCGCTGAGGTCTCGTCGCCTGCGGGCAACTTCACCATCAGCGCCAAACACGGCGTGGTGCTGGCCTGCGGCGGCTTTCCGCATGATGTGAAGCGCATCGCGCAGGCGTATGCACACGTGGCCCGTGAGGGAGCCAATACACAAACACACGGTGGCAAGGCCCACCCCGCACATGTCTCGCCCACACCCGAGAGCAACACCGGTGACGGCCTCGCGATGGCCGAGGCCGTGGGTGGCAATGCCGACATTCGTTTTGAGGACAGCGCCGCCTGGATGCCAGTCTCGCTCGTTCCCGGCCAACAAGGCCCGCAAGACAGCAAGCCCTATGGCGTGTTCCCGCACCTGCTGGACCGCTACAAACCCGGCGTGATCGGCGTGCTGAAAAACGGCCAGCGCTTCACCAACGAATCCAATTCGTACCACGACGTGGGCGCCGCCATGGTCCGCGCCTGCGCCAAACTAGACGCGCAAAAGTACGGCACCGAGACCGCCATGTGGCTCATCGCCGACAGCGCCACCGTGGCCAAATTCGGCCTGGGCTACGCCAAACCCGCGCCCATGCCGCTGTGGCCGCACGTCAAAAGCGGTTACGTCGTCAAGGGCAGCACTTTGGCAGAGCTGACCGCCAATGCGGGGTTGGACGCTGCCGGCCTGCAAGCCACCGTGGCCGAGTTCAACCGGGGCGCAGCCCAGGGCCAAGACCCGGCCTTTGGGCGCGGCGGCAACGCCTTCAACCGCTACCTGGCCGACCCCAACCACCGGCCCAACCCCTGCGTGGCCCCTGTCGTCAAAGCGCCGTTCTACGCGCTGAAGCTGGTGATGGGTGACCTGGGCAGCTTCGACGGCCTGCAAACCAGCGTGGTGGGCGAAGTGCTCAAGCGCGACGGCTCACCCATACCCGGCCTGTACGCAGCAGGCAACGACCGCGCCAGCATCATGGGCGGCAACTACCCCGGTGCCGGCATCACG
>JANMMR010000463.1:0-5140 GCA_031373455.1 Rhodoferax sp. | reverse complement strand
CAGGTTGGCGCGGTACGCCGCCGAGGCGTGGATGTCGGCGTTCAAATTGCTGGAATCAATTTTCACCGCTGCTGCCGAAGCAACCGTGAAGCTGGCGGTGAGCGCATCTTCCAGGCCTTTGTGCCGCGTTACACCATTGCCACCGCCGGTAACGGCCACACGCACGCCCTTGTCGGTCTGCGCAACAAACACGCCGATCAGCGCAAAGCGCGAGGCCGGCTGCACAAACTTCATGTAGCAGGCTTTTTTGGGCGCCGGGAAACTGATGGAGGTGATGAGCTCGCCGTCTTTCAAGGCGGTGGTGAACATGCCCTGGAAGAAGTCGTCCGCCGCAATCGAGCGCTGGTTGGTGGTCACGGTGGCGCCCAGGGCCAAGACTGCGCTCGGGTAACAGGCAGAGGGGTCGTTGTTGGCCACTGAACCTCCCATCGTGCCCATGGCGCGCACCTGGCGGTCGCCGATGTGCGCGGCCAAATCGGCCAGGGCCGGAATGGCGGCCTTGACGTCGGCGCTGTTGGCCACGTCCAGGTGGCGCGTCATGGCGCCAATGACGATGTTGTTTCCGTCACGCTTGATGCCGACGAGGTCTTTGATCTGCGACAGGTCGGCGAGTTTGCCGGGATCCGAGAGGCGCAGCTTCATCGAGGCCAGCAGGGTTTGACCGCCCGCCAGCACTTTGCTGCCCGCTGCGGCGAGTTTGGCGGCGTCGGCGACAGAGGCCGGGCGGTCCAGGGTGAATGAGTACATTTTTTTCTCCTTCTACGGGTTTATTTCGCAGCCTGGATGGCTTCCCACACACGGGCGGGTGATGCGGGCATGTCGAATTCTTTCACACCCACGTCTCTGAGCGCGTCGAGCACCGCGTTGATGACGGCGGGTGGTGAGCCGATGGCGCCGGCTTCGCCGCAGCCTTTGGTGCCCAGCGGGTTGTGGGTGCAGGGCGTGCAGATGGTGTCGATGGTGAAGTTCGGGAAGTCGTCGGCACGCGGCATGGCGTAATCCATGAAGGAGCCGGTGAGCAACTGGCCGGTGTCGGTGTCGTACACGCAGTTTTCCAGGAGCGCCTGGCCGATGCCCTGCACGATGCCGCCATGCACCTGGCCTTCAACGATCATCGGGTTGATGATGGTGCCGAAGTCGTCCACCGCGGTGAATCGGTCGATGCGTGTCTTGCCGGTGGCCGGGTCAATCTCCACTTCACAGATGTAGGTGCCTGCGGGGAAGGTGAAATTGGTCGGATCGTAAAACGCGGTTTCGTTCAGGCCTGGCTCCAACTTGTCGAGCGGGTAGTTGTGTGGCACATAGGCGGTCAATGCCACGCTGCCAAACGGCACTTTTTTGTCAGTGCCCTTGACGGTGAATTCACCGTTGGCGAATTCGACGTCGGCGTCAGAAGCCTCCATCAAATGTGCGGCGATTTTCTTCGCCTTGGTTTCTATTTTGTCCAGCGCCTTCATGATGGCCGCGCCACCCACTGAAATGGAACGCGAGCCGTAAGTGCCCATGCCGAAAGGCACGCGGCCGGTGTCGCCGTGCACTACGTCGACGTTTTCCACCGGAATGCCCAAACGCGCCGCCACCACTTGGGCGAACGTGGTCTCGTGCCCCTGGCCGTGGCTGTGCGAGCCGGTGAACACGGTCACACTGCCAGTCGGGTTGACGCGGACCTCGCCGCATTCAAACAGGCCCGCCCGTGCGCCCAAGGCGCCGGCGATGTTGGAAGGCGCAATGCCGCAGGCTTCGATATAGCTGCTGTAACCGATGCCGCGCTTGAGCCCTTTGGCGGTGCTGGCCGCTTTGCGTGCTGCGAAGCCGCCCACGTCGGCGAGTTTTTCGGCTTTGTCCATCGCGCCACGGTAGTCACCCACGTCGTATTGAAGCGCCACCGGGGTTTGGTACGGCCAGCTGGTGATGAAGTTGCGTTTGCGGATCTCGTCTTGCGAGAGGCCCATGTCCCAGGCGCAGCGGGTGACCAGGCGCTCGAGCAAATAGGTGGCTTCCGGGCGGCCCGCGCCACGGTAGGCGTCAACCGGGGTGGTGTTGGTGAACCAGCTGTCGACTTCCACGTAGATCTGCGGGCAGGTGTATTGGCCGGCCAGCAAAGTTGCATACAGAATCGTGGGCACGGCAGAACCAAAGGTGGACAAATACGCGCCCAAATTCGCATCGGTGTGCACCCGCATCGCCAGGAACTTGCCATTGGCGTCCATCGCCATCTCGGCGTGGCTCACGTGGTCGCGGCCATGCGCGTCGGTGAGGAAAGATTCGCTCCTCTCACACGTCCATTTGATGCTGCGGTTGACCTGCTTGGCAGCCCAGGTCAGCGCCACGTCTTCCTGGTAGAGGTAGATTTTGGAGCCAAAACCGCCGCCCACGTCGGGGGCGATGACACGCACTTTGTGCTCAGGCAACGAGAGCACAAAGGCGCACATCAACAAACGCTCGACGTGCGGGTTCTGGTTCGACACGTACAGCGTGTATTCGTCGCTGGCGCGGTTGTACATGCCAATGGCCGCACGCGGCTCCATCGCATTGGGCACCAGGCGGTTGTTGGTCAAATCAAGCTTGGTGACTTTCGCGGCGGTGGCGAAGACGCCATCGACCACGGCTTTGTCGCCCAGCGCCCACTTGAAGCAGTGGTTGTCTGGCGCGGCCTCGTGCAGCGCGGTGGCCTTGGCGGCCTGCAACACGTCGGTCACGGCGGGCAACACGTCGTAATCGACCTCGACGGCTTCGGCCGCATTCTTGGCTTGCTCCAAAGTTTCAGCGATGACCATGCCCACAGCGTCACCCACGTGGCGCGCCTTGCCGATGGCCAGCACCGGGTGCGGCGGCTCCTTCATGGGCGTGCCGTCGGTGCTGGTGATGAGCCAGCCGCAGGGCAGACCACCCATTTTTCCTTCGAGGTCCTTGCCGATGAAAATTTTCACCACACCCGGCATCGCCGAGGCTTTGGTGGTGTCTATCGCCTTGATGACGGCATGCGCGTGCGGGCTGCGCACAAAGACGCAATGCGTCTGGTGGACCTGGTTGATGTCGTCGGTGTAGTTGCCTGCGCCGGTAAGGAAGCGGTAGTCTTCCTTGCGTTTGATGGCTTCGCCGATGTGCGGCAGTTTTGAAAAGTCGGAAGCGCCCATGTTGTTTCTCCTGGTGTGGCGGCTCAGGCCGCCATGGCCGTCTGGCCCATCTTCACGGCTTTGACAATGTTCTGGTACCCGGTGCAGCGGCACAGGTTGCCCTCGAGCAGCTCGCGGATCTCGCCCTCGCTGGCCTTGGGGTGGTGGGTGCACAGGTCTACCGCGCTGAGCACCATGCCGGGTGTGCAGAAGCCGCACTGCAGGCCGTGGCATTCCTTGAAGGCCGCCTGCATCGGGTGCATGGTGCCGTCGGGCTTGGCCAGGCCCTCGATGGTGGTGATTTCGGCGCCGCTGGCCTGCGCGACCAGCATGTTGCACGACTTCACCGCTCGCCCGTTCATGATGTCGGTGCAGGCACCGCATTGCGCCGTGTCGCAGCCCACGTGGGTGCCCGTGAGTTTGAGGCTTTCGCGCAAGGCCTGCACCAGCAGGGTGTTGTCGGCGACATCCAGGCTGGTGGATTTGCCATTGATTTTCATCTGTACCTGCATAGCATTTTTCTCCGTCTTGAAAGGGATTGACGGTTTGGATTATTGGTTTCGCAACCCGCAAAAAACCTAGGCAAAACCCTAAAACCTCCGGCACTTGGTGTTAAATTCTCAAATTGAAACAAAGCTGTTGAGAGACCCCACTGCCATGCTTCAATCCCTGATCCACACCACCGAGCAACGCCTGTGCCACATCCAGCTGGCGCGCCAGGCGCTGCTGCACGATGCGCAGCCCGCCGTTGGGCATTTGACCGAGCCGTGGATCGCCCAATCCTGGCAACGCTGCCTCTCCAATGGCCAGCGTCCGCAACAAAGTGTGGCTTTCGACATGGTCTCGGCGCAGGCCTTGCGGCGCAGCGAGGAGGCCAACCACAAGTTGCTCCATGCCGCGCGGCCGGCGCTCAAGCAACTCGGCCACGCCATCGCCGAGACGCGTTATTTCGCCATCCTCACCAACGCCGACGGCGTGGTGGTCGACGTCGGCGGCCAGATTGACCGCAGCGACCCGCGCGCCAACGTGATCGCGCGCGTGGGTGTGGACCTCTCCGAACGCAGCGTGGGCACCACCGCCATCAGCGCCGCGCTGAACGAGCGGCACGCGGTGTGGCTGCACCGTGGCGAGCATTTTTTCAATGGCAACGCGGCCTACAGCTGCGCCGGGGCGCCCTTGTTCGACCCCGACGGCCGCGTCGCCGGCATGCTGGATTTGACCGGCGTTGATGTTGAAGAGCGCCCCGAGCTCAAACACCTGGTGGCGCAGTCTGCCCGCAGCATTGAAAACGCGCTCACGCTGGCACGCTCGCACAGCCTGCTGGTGCGCCTGAACTGGCCCGGGCGCTCGCTGGGCGACGAGACCGACGGCCTGGTGTGCCTGGATGCCGATGGCTGGGTAACCGGCGCCAACCAGGCGGCGCGCCAGATGATCGCCCACCTCACCCAGCGCAGTGGCGATGTGGCGCCGCCGGTGCACAGCAGCGAGCTGTTTGCGATGCCGTTCGAGATGCTGTTTGACGCCGCCGGGCGCGCCTCCTATGGCCAGCCCGCGCCGATCGACGTGCCGCTGTGGTCGGGCCTGCGCCTCAACGCGATTTCCGCCCGGCGCGGCCAGGTGGGCGCAGACGGCACCGTGCCGCGCAACCCACAAGCCAACGATCACCCCTCGCTGCGGGAAGTCGAAACCGCCTTGATCCGCAAGGCCGTGGCGCAGGCCAAAGGCAATGTGATGCAGGCTGCCCGCGAGTTGGGCATCAGCCGGGCCACGGTTTACCGCAAACTGGGCAACAAGAAGGCCGTGTAGGGCAACCTGAGAAAAAGTTAACACCCATGTTAACTTTTGCAGGAAAATTTGCCGGAATTTGGATTTTTGGCGATAAATCGGCACTACTGTCCGGTTAATTTTCAGATCAGCGTCATTTGGTCTTGATCGTGGCTGTGTTGATCGGCCGATTGAGCTGAGTCAGCCAAGTCGTGTAGGCCCACTTTTTCAAAGATGTTGGTCTCAATCAGATGCATGAA
>JANMMR010000416.1:0-2840 GCA_031373455.1 Rhodoferax sp. | reverse complement strand
TAAAACTCGTTTTCGATCTGCAGCACATTGGCGCTGAGCTGTTTCCAGTGTTCGCCCTTGCCGTCGTTGTTGTTCACGCGCACGCCGATTGCCTGGTAATACGGATCGGGCGTGTGCACGGCGGCGTCGAGTGCCTGTGCGTAGCCGGCCAGCGAGTTGAAATTCACGTTCAGATTGGACTGCGCGCGGTTTTGGTAACCCAGGTCACTCATGCGCAGACAGGTGGCGTAGGGGCCATACAGGGTGTCATCGCCCAAGGAAGCCAGGTCGGGCTTCTGGCCACTCAAAAACGAGGCGTTCAAGGCCGGTGACGCGCCAAACAGGTAGGGAATCAACCAGCTGTAGCGCAGGAAATTGCGGACGAGGCCAAAGTAGCGCTCGCTGATGAAAGCCTGCAAGTCGCCGCTGGCGTTGCAGCAGTCGTACAGGCTTTTCCAGAAGGCCTCGGGCAAAGACCAGTTGTAGTGCACGCCGGCGATGGTCTGCATCTTGCGGCCGTAGCGGTGGCCCAGGCCTTCCCGGTAAACGTATTTGATGCGGGCAGTGTTGGAGCTGCCGTAGTTGGCCAGCGGGATGTCGCGGTCTTCTCCCAGTAGGCAAGGCATGGAACTGGCCCACATGACTTCGCTGCCCATCTGCTGCGCGGTGAAGCGGTGCAGGTCACGCAGGAACGGCAGGGCGAAATCGCGGTCTTGCGAGGGCGGTGTGATGAATTCGAGCAGGGCCTCGGAATAGTCGGTGGTGATCCAGGGGTGGGTGAGTTTGGAGCCCAGGCCAATCGGGTGGGGCGACTGCGCCAAATGACCGTCTGGCGTGACACGCAAACACTCTTTCTCAAACCCCCGGGTGATGCTGCGCAGCACCTGGGCGGCGGCGGGCGCGGAAAACTGGGTGGCCGCATCGCAGGCGGTGAACTTCAACATGAACTCGGTCCCTCTTTGTTCTTCTGGGCTGGCAGTATCGCGTGGAATGCAGGTTGGTGCTGGCCAGCGGATTTCAAGCCAATTTTGATTTTGGTCACTGCCCGGTGAACACAGGCGCTCGGCGTGCGGCCCATGCGGCCTGGCCTTCCTTGATGTCGGCCGAGTGGGCGCAATGGGCGATGTCGGCGGCCAGCGCCTTATTGTCTAAAGCGCCACGCGCCAGGGCGTTGAGGTGTTTCTTCATGCCCAGCAGCGCCAGCGGCGCCATGCTGGCCAAGGTGGCGGCCAGTGCGTCGCCAGCCGCCGACAGTTCACCGTCGGCCACCAGATCGGTGAGGAAGCCGCAGGTACGCATTTGCGCCGCATCCAGTTTTTCTGCGGTGAGGAAGAGGCGCTTGGCGGTGTCCAGCCCGAGGCGCGACACATAACGCTCAAGGCCGCTTTGGTAGTAGTGCAGGCCCAGGCGCGCCGCCGGCATGAACATCTCCACGGCCGATGTGCCAATGCGAAAGTCGCAAGCCAGCGCAAGGTCGGTGGCGCCGCCATACACGCCGCCCTGCAACAGGGCAATGGTTACCGGGCGGGCCTCCTCCAGCGCGTCGACCACGCCTTCAAACGACAAAGTGCGCGCGTGGCCAATCTGGTTGATGTCAAACCCGCTGCAAAAGTATTTGCCGGTGGCCTCGATGCGCAGCACCAGGATGTGCGGGTTGGCGTTGACTGTGGCAATGTGCGCCGCGATGGTTTCCAGATCCTGCGGCTCAAGCCGGTTCGCCTGCGCGGGCCGCTTCAGGGTGATGGTAGCCACATGGGCGGTGATGGCAAGTTGGGGTGTGGGCATGGGGGTATTTTCAGCGCAAGGCCGCCCATAACATCGTGACGCCGGCCAGCAGCAGGAGGCCGTCCATCATCAGCTTGAATTTGTCGCTGTCGATGGTGTGCACCAGGCGTTTGGCGATGAAGGCGCCGGCCACCAGGCTGGAGCCGATGATGAGGCCCTTGACGATGATCGGGGCGGGCAGGGCGTCAAAACTGCGAAAGGTGATGGCCTTGGCAATGTACACCGCCAGCGAGCCCAGCGCCTCGGTGCCAAGGTACGCGCCCTTGACCAGGCCATAGGCCAGAAAAAACGGCGCATTGATGGGCCCGGTGCTCACCACGATGCCGGTGATGAAACCGATCACCAGTCCCACCACAGCCATGTGCCACAGGTTCAGAGACCAACTTCGCCGCGCCATCCAGCGGCGCAGCGGGATCATGGCGATGAAGAAGACGCCGAGCACCAGCTCGATCACGCCGACCGGCAGCGTCAGCAGGGTTTTGGCGCCCAGCGCGGCCGCCGGAATGCCGGTGGCGCTGTAGGCCGCCGTGACGCGCCAGTCAATCTCGCGCCACCAGGCGGCCACGCGCGATGCGTTGGCCATGATGGCCGAGATCGCCATGATCGGCACTGCTTCGCGCGGGCCAAACACCAGCACCAGCGCGGGCATGAGCATGATCGAGCTGCCAAACCCGAGCACGCCCCCAACCGTTCCCGCAAGAAGCCCGAGCAGCAAGACCAGTGCAAAATCCATTGCCATTACTTTATTCAAAAACCATGAACCACTTTGATTTTGACCTGTTTGTGATTGGCGGCGGCAGCGGCGGTGTGCGGGCGGCGCGCATGGCGGCGCAGCGCAAGCTGGCGGGCGAGCCGGTGCATGTGGGGCTGGCCGAGGTGCTGGGCACTGCGGGGCTGGGCGGCACCTGTGTGAACGTGGGCTGCATTCCCAAAAAGCTCTACAGCTACGCCGCGCATTACGCCGAAGCGTTTGAAGAATCCCACGGTTTTGGCTGGGAGGGCACCGCGCCCACCTTCAACTGGGCGACGCTGAAGAAAAACCGCAAGGCCGAAATCTCGCGGCTCAATGGCATTTA